>JAQXDJ010000368.1 GCA_029251425.1 Vicingaceae bacterium | reverse complement strand
GAAAATTAAAGAAAAAAGACATTTTTCAGCCATTTAATTGGGTTTCGGATAAATTTAAAGAAGAGCAAAAAAAGATTAACATTTATGGTATCCCTCAAAATATTGGTCAAGCAAAGTTTACGACCAGCCTATTAAATAACATTGACCCTAAAGCAAACTATACCGATACAGCAGTAGTTTTAGCAGATGAAAACTTATTAATACCCGTTTTACAATCGGTACCAGAAACGATAGCTAACATTAATGTTACAATGGGCTATCCGTTAAAAAATACACCAACCAATAACTTTTTTGAAATATTTTTTGTTACACTAGTTAATGCAGAACGTTTCGGAAATAACGGAGAACTTACTTACCACTATAAAGATTTACTCAAACTCTTTCAATTACCATACAGCCAGATAGTATTTGGTAAGGAGAAGTGTAATGAAATTAAGCAGCACATTATTAAGCAGAATTGGGTATTTATTAATAAAGATAAAATTGACTGGATTAATGAACGGGCCGAAAATTCGTTTGCACCAAAATACGCTGTTAGTGAAACACTTAACCAAACCTTAAAATTTATTGAAAAAGGAAAACAGCATTACATTTCATCAAAAAATAAGGAAGAAAAATCTACCATAGAATTAGAATATTTATTTCAGTATGCCAAGTTGTTTAATCAGATGATTACGTTAACAACTAAGCATCCTTACATTAAAAGTAGTAAAGGGTTTTACACGCTTTATAAACAAATTTTAAGTTCGTTTTCTATAGAACTTTATGGTGAACCATTAAAAGGCTTGCAAGTTTTAGGAATGTTAGAGACCAGAAACATTGATTTTAAAAATGTGATTTTACTTTCTACCAACGAAGGTACATTACCAGCCGGAAAAACATTTAATTCGTTTATTCCTTTCGATATTAAAAAGGATGACACCTATAACCTACCCACTCACATAGAAAAAGATGCAGTTTACGCATATCACTTTTATAGATTGATACAAAATGCTGAGAACATTAGCATTTTATACAACACTGAAACCAATGAATTTGGAAGCGGTGAACAAAGTAGATTTGTTACCCAAATTGAACATGAACTAAGCAAGTTTGATAATATATCAATTACTAAACAGTTAGTCACCTACCCACCACTAAACAAAAAGACCACTGAAATTGAGGTTCAAAAAACAGCAGCAATAATTACAAAAATAAAGCAACGATTTGCCAATGGAATTTCTCCATCAGCGCTAATTACTTACATTAATTGTCCGTTAGATTTTTACTATAAATATGTTTTAGGTGTTAGAGAGGCTGATGAAGTTGAAGAAACAATTGACCACACCACTTTTGGAACATTTGTACACGATAGTTTAGAGTTACTATACCAACCATTCGTTAATAAAAATATTACTGCTGAAGATTTAAAAAGAATGCTAAAGCAAGTAAACGAAGTGGTTACCAAAATATTTTCAGCACACTTTAGCGCTAAAGAATTAAGCTTTGGGAAGAACTTATTAACGTTAAACATTGCTCAAAACTACATTACTACGTTTATTAAAAACGAAATTGAGTTTGTTGGAAAATTGGCCAAACCATTATTTATAAATTCATTAGAAGAAGAGTTAACAACAACTATTGAAGTAAATAATTCAACCATTAAACTTAAAGGTAAATCGGACAGGATTGATAGTTTTGGAAATGAGCTCCGAATTATTGATTATAAAACTGGTTTAGTTAAAGCTTCTGAGTTGGTATTAAAACATATAGATGAAATAAAGGAAAGTAAACGAAATAAAGCTTTCCAATTAATGATGTACGCTTTAATGTACAGCAAAAGCCATAATGTTGACAATACAGAAATTACTTCCGGTATCATTTCTTTTAGAACATTAAGCAGTGGCTACATGGCTTTTGGAATGAAAAAAGAAAAAATAATTGACGATGAAATTTTAGATGAATTTGAAACTTTATTGATTCAATTAATTAATGAAATTTTAGACCTTAACACACCTTTTAAACATACTAGCGATG
>JAQXDJ010000034.1 GCA_029251425.1 Vicingaceae bacterium | reverse complement strand
CCTAAACTTTCGATTAATCATGGGGCTTATCTATGGTTGGGGTGGAGCAATTGTAATTATTGGAGCACTATTTAAGATTATGCACTGGCCAGGATCTTCGTTTTTCCTTATTGCAGGATTAGGTATTGAAGCCGCAATTTTTGGTATTTCAGCATTTGAACCGCCACACATGGATATTGATTGGTCATTAGCTTACCCAGAATTAGCTGGAATGCATGATGAAGATGGTGGAGCAATTGAAAATAAAGGTTCTGCTGTTGAACAATTAGATACAATGTTAGAGGATGCTAAAATTGGACCAGAATTAATCGAAAGTTTAGGCGAAGGATTAAGAGGTTTAAGTACAAATGCAAGCAAGTTATCAGAAATTTCTGATGCTTCGGTAGCGACAAACGAATATGCTGAAAGTTTAAAAAATGCTTCAGGAAAAGTTAGTTCTTTGGCAGATGATTACGCTAAGGCTTCTGAATCTTTAGCGGTATTAAATGAAGCTGCATCTTCTGGTGCTGATACTGGTGCTGAAATGCAAAAAATGGCTTCTACTTTACAGCAATTAAATGTTTCTTATGAGTCTCAATTAAGTGGTTCTCAACAACAAGCTGAAACAATGCAATCGATGTATGCTGGAATTACTGAGTTAATGACTAACTTATCTGATTCTGTTGAAGATACTAAGAAATATAAAGAGAACATCTCTGAATTATCTACTAACTTGTCTGCTTTAAACAATGTTTACGGTAACATGTTAACAGCAATGAAATCATAATTTAATTAACCTAATTATTAAACTTTTAAAAAATTAAATTATGGCTGGAGGAAAATTGCCACCAAGGCAAAAGATGATTGGTTTAATGTACTTAGTATTGCTTGCATTATTAGCAATGAACGTATCTAAATCAATCTTAGAATCATTTGTAATAATAAATGATGGTATTGAAACTACTGCAGAGACATTTGTAGCAAGTAACGAAAATTTATATTCTGCTTTTGATAAAGCTGCTCAAGAAAGCCCTGCTGCTAAAGCATGGCAAACTAAAGCTGAAAAAGTTAAAAAGAGTGCTAATGAATTAGTAGCTCACATTGACGTAGTTAAAAGAAGAATGTATAAAAACATTGATGGATTAGGTGATGAAGGGTTAGACACTCTTAAGTTAGCAGATATTAGTGCTAAAGATAATTACGATGAACCTTCTCGTTTAATGGGTATTGGAGATCCAGGCGCACCTGGAGCTGCTCCTGACTGTGAAGAATGTAGTAGTACATTACTGAAAGAGAAAATAAACACATACCAAACAGGTTTATTAGCTTTATTTGAAGACAAAGAAATTAAGGCTGAGATAGCTGAAAAAATTGACTTTTTAAGTACAAATGAAATTGAAGCTCATGATGGTACCAAACCATGGGAAGTAGGTATGTTTTACCACAATCCTTTAGCTGCAGTTGTTACAACTTTATCTAAAATTCAATCAGATGTTAGAACAGCAGAAGCTCAGGTAATTAACAGATTATACGAAAATATTGATGCTGGAGGAGTTTCTTTCAACAAAGTTGTAGGTATGGCTGTATTGCCTAAAGCATTCTTAACACCTGCAGACAGTTTTAGTGCTGATATTTTTACTGCTGCTTATGATGATAGAGTTAATCCTGAAGTATATGTTTTTAACGGCCCTAACGGTGGAATTGATAGTGCTGCATTAGCTAACAATGTTACAGATATTGATAAGTTAATGAAAGGAACCAAAGGTACTAAATGGGGAGATGGTGATTGGTACCAAATGAGTGAAGAAGATGTGAAAGCTGGAAAAGGAAACCTTAAAATTAAACCTAGTATGGGTGTTAATGATTGGGGTGGATTGATTAAGCTAAAAACAAAAAAAGGACCAAAAGTTTATGACTTTAAAAGTTCTTTTGAAGTTGCCTCTCCTTCTTCAGGTGCAGTTTCTGCAGATGCAATGAATGTATTTTATATGGGAATCGACAATCCAGTAACAGTTTCTGCTCCTATGTCTAAATTTACAGCTAGTGCTCCTGGCTTAAGTAAATCTGGTAAAGGATGGGTAATGAAACCTAGAAGCACTAAAGATGTAAACATTGTCGTTACTGGGGAAGATGAAGTTACTGGACAAAAAATAAAAGTAGGTAGTTTTCCATTTAGGGTAAAAAGAATTCCAACTCCTGTAGCATATATAGCTGGTAAAACAGGAACAATTGTGCTTTCGAAAAGAGAGTTTGGTGACGGAGTTATTCAAGCTAAATTGGAAGGTTTTGTTTTTGACTTAAGAGTTAAAGTAAAATCATTCGAATTAATTACAACTGTAAATGGAGATGTTAAAACAGTAAAAGTTAGCGGAAATAGAATGAATAGTAAAGCGAAAGATTATGTAAAAAGAGGAAGTCGTGGACAACGTTTTTACTTAGAAAACATGGCGGTAAAAATGCCTGATGGAAGAACGGTTACTATGGGTAACGTTACTGTTAAAATAAAATAATAGTTATTTTATTTAATTAAAGAAAAGGGGGATATTATGAAATTACGAAGTTTAGTTATTATTGGTTTAATCTTTTTAGGACTTGCTCCTGCTAGTGCTCAATATAAAGTATTAGACAAACCGTGGGTAA
>JAQXDJ010000341.1 GCA_029251425.1 Vicingaceae bacterium | reverse complement strand
ATAAAAACATTTTTGTTTTCAATATTTGTCCACGCAGGAGTTACATTTAAACTTAAATCAACACTAGAGCTACTAAACGGATCGTTATCGCCTGTTACGGGGTCTATTAAAGAACCTCTTCTTTCGGTAATCAAATTTGGAGCAGATAAATCTAATATTCTATAGTGGGGGAAATTAGTATTACTATTGGGTGTCATACTTGTTACAATGTAATATTGTTCACAATTTTCGGGTACGGGTATTATTACAGTTTCTATATAACTGTACCCTATTTCAGCAATATAATAACCTTCAGCATCATAAATATTACCTCTATCAATAAAAAACAATAAATCTCCATTATTATCTTGCATAGAGTTGTTTACCCCAAGCATTGGTGCTCCAGAATAATTGTCTATTCCAAAAAAAGGAGTTACACCTCCAGGTGCAGGTAGAGAGGTGAATTGTCCTAAAGAAACATTTAGATTATTTGGAGGGAAATTCCAATTGTTATTTTGTGCCAATAATGATAGGTTTAATAGTATAATTATCGATAAAATGATTTTTTTCATAGTTTTATTTTTAAGTACTAAATTTCATAAAAATTAATAAGCATGCCAAAATAACTAATTAACAAACTGTTAACAACTCTCAAAAAGTACTAACTTTACTTTTAATGAAAAAGATACTATTAAGCATATTATTTTTAGTTGTTGGCTTAAACATATTTTCTCAAAATTTATTTTACCAAGATGTTTTTTATGGTGGAGTTACAGCAGGTGGTTTTTCTGCAGGTTTAGGTTCTGGCTCTGGAAGTTTTAATTTACACATAGAACCGGGGAGTACTATAAAAAAAGCGTACTTATTTACTTATAGGGTAGGTTACCCACCTAATGTTCCCATTACGATAAATGGTAGCGCTTATTTGTTCGATACAACTAATGTTGTAATGTCTGTTAAGCACGAAAATATATCTGCTAATCCTGTACATTTGTATTATTATGATTTTACAGACTCATTAAATACCAACATTACTTCTAATTTTAATGTAACCATTCCGAGTCAATTATTACTACCCATTAATTGGGGCTATTGGACCATATCTATATACATAGTATATGAAAACCTTGTATTACCAAAAGTGGCAACATCTCTATGGATAAATGATCAAGATTTTTTAGGTAATGAATCTTACACTTATAATAATATGAATCCGATAGATACTAATTATCCTGTTGGTTTATCTTTGTTTATGGATAGAGCTTGTAATCAAAATTCTGATTGGAATAACATAACTTTAAATGGTAATAACATTGGTAGTGTAGGAGGATCTGATGCAGTTAATTTTAGTGTAATTTGTGGTGGTGCTAAAGGCCATTTTTATTACCAAAATAATACACTGTTTGGTTTAGATGATGATGCTCCAAATAATTTAATGGACAGTACAGATGCATTAGCTAATATTTCCTCTTATTTATTGAATAATGCAATTGGGTATAATTTAAATTTGATGCACAACAACAATACAAATCCTGGAGCACCAAACCTAACCAATTTTTTTATAAATTCCTATACCACTCCTTGTGATACTTTTAGCACAAATGTAACAGCAAACGATACAGTATGTTTAGGAGGAAGTTTACAATTACAGGCAACAGGAGGTTCCGTTTATAGTTGGTTTAGTGTTTTTGGTGGGTTAAACGATACCAGTATTGCTAACCCTGTAGCCACACCAACACAAACCAGTACCTACATTGTTACCATAAAAAACGATAGCGGTTGTGTAAAAACAGAGCAGGTAAAAATTTGGGTAAACCCACTGCCTGAGCCTATAGCTATTAATACTGTAAATACTACTTGTGGTAATACTATTGGCAACATAACTGTTGATGCTATTAACAATGGTGGTGCTCCTTTTAATTATAGCCTGCTTAATTTAATGACACAAAACACCATTACACAGCCAACCAATACTTTTAATCAGTTAGATAGTGGTTTTTACTTATTAACCATTAACGATAACAATGGGTGTAGTTTTACCGATATTATTGCGCTAGAAGAAACCAATAATGTTGTTGCCAATTTTACAGCTACACCTGATAGTGGAATAGTACCATTAGCTGTTAATTTTGTAAACACAAGTATAGGTGCAAATATTTACGATTGGACAATAACAGAAAATGGATTAGGAAGTATTATTGATCAAGTTACAAACCCTAATACCAATTATATATTTGAAAACTCAGGCAACTACCAAACGTGTTTAATTTCTTATAATAATATACTAAGGTGTGCCGATACCATCTGCAAAACAATAATTGTGAAAGATGAGATTAACTTTATTGTGCCCAATGTTTTTTCTCCTAACAGAGATGATAAAAATGACCTTTTTATCATTAAAATAGATGGAGCAAGCTTATTAAAATCTATAGGAATAGAAATATTTAACCGATGGGGCGAAAAGTTAAATGATACACAAAGAACAATTGATCCAGCAATGAATGAGTTGGTTGTTTGGGACGGTAGAACAACAGCTGGAGCAATCGCTCCAGAAGGGACCTATTTTTATGTAATTAATTATGAAACTACTGAAGGAGCTGTTGAAAATTTAAAGGGCAGTTTAACTTTATTGAGGTAATTGTTGATATTTTTATAGTTCGATTTTTGATTTTTTATTGTTTGTCATCCTTAGCCTGTTGAAGGATAGATATAAAACTTAAAGGTTAAGTTTCTCCAAATACTGTTTTTCAATTAAAGTACCATCTTTAATTACTTTTTTAGCCCAAATCAATAATTGGTCTAATTGTTCTTCTTCAGATAATTGCCAATTAATATCAGATTGTTTTAAGCGTTTTTTTAATTCATATAAACATATTGAAGCCGAAACAGAGATGTTTAAACTTTCTGTAAATCCATACATGGGTATTTTAACAAAACCATCTACGTTTTCCATAGCAATGTCAGATAAACCAGTCATTTCTGTTCCAAAAACCAAGGCAACTCTATTGTCTAGCGGAATGTCTTGAATTAGGCAGTCATTGGTATGTGGGGTTGTGCCATAAACTTTATAGCCGTCAGCTTTAAGCTTGTTAATACAGGCTAGGGTATTGTTTTCTTGTTCGTTATATTTATGTAAAGTAATCCATTTAGAAGCGCCATGAACTACTCTAGGGTTTACATTGTACTCGTTGTCATTTTCAATTACATGTACATCTTGTATTCCAAAAACATCAGCAGTTCTTAAAACAGCACTTGCGTTTTGGGGCTGAAAAATATTTTCTAATGCAACGGTAACATGTTTGGTACGATCCGCAATAATTTTATCAAACAGATTCATTTTATTTTCTGAAAGAAAATTATAGAGGTAGTCTAATAAGTCTTGTTTTTCGGATGTTGTCATAGTGCGAATATAAAAAAAAGCCTTCGATAATTCGAAGGCTTTTTAAAAGTCTTAAAGTGTAAACTAGTTTACAGCTCCAGATAATGCAGATCCTGCTTTAAATTTAGCAACTTTTTTAGCAGCTATTTTAATAGTAGCTCCTGTTTGTGGGTTTCTTCCAGTTCTTGCAGCTCTTGCAGAGATAGAGAAAGTTCCAAATCCGATTAAAGCAACTTTGTCACCTTTTTTAAGTGCGCTAGTTACGTTTGTAGTTAAAGATTCTAATGCTCTTTTTGCATCAGCTTTTGATAAATTA
>JAQXDJ010000321.1 GCA_029251425.1 Vicingaceae bacterium | reverse complement strand
TGGTAATTGTGTGCTCCGTATTTGTTTTCTAAGTCAATCGCTTGTTGCGAAGTAATTTTCTCTGTCATGGCAGTTTCCATAATTTTTTATTTATAAAATAAAACTCGTCTCGGAGAGTTGTAAATCCTTTCCTCATTAGCTTTGGAGAGAAATCATCCGAAAGCAATATTAGCCAAAACAAACTAAATATTAGTAATTTCGCACACTAATTTATTGTATCGTATATGGAAATTGAAACCAAACAAGACTTGCTTGACAAGCAATTATTTAAGAACATGGTTCGGAATAATTGGGTTGCAGTAACTTTTGCAAATATGAATAATATTGTTGAATATGTTAACCCTGCAGCTTGCAAGCTTTATGGATATGAAGAGCATGAACTAATTGGGCAAACTACAGATATATTCAACAGTAAACTTTCTCATAATACTGACGATATTATAAATAGCATCAAGAATAAAGGTTATTGGTTTGGTGAAATAATCCAAAGAAGAAAAAATAATTCAACATTTCATTCCCTTCTCTCGGTTCAATTAATTTTAGATGAAGACAACAATCCAATAGGTTTTGCTTCAAACAGTAAAGATATTTCTCATAAAATAGAAAGTGAAAAAAAACTTAAATCGATTATCGAAGAAAAAGAGCTATTATTAAAAGAACTTCATCATAGAGTTAAAAATAATTTGGCCATTATTAAAGGTATTATCAGCTTACAAAATCACGAAAGTCTAGATGTTAATGGAAAACAATTAGTATCTGATTTTAAAAATAGAATTGACGCGGTTGCGACTCTACACAATACGCTATATGACCCTGAAAATTTAAACAACCTCGATTTTAAACCGTTTATTAATGATTTATGTGGAGATTTAAATAGATCTTTTGGCATTCCTGAAAGAGAAATAATAATTACTAATGAAATGGAAAGTTATTCCATTGAAATTTCTGAAGCTACTCCACTTTGCTTAATTATTAATGAAGTTTTAACAAATTCATTTAAGCATGCTTTTTCTAAGGTTACTAAAGGCTGCATAAACATTTCTATAAATAAAGAAGAAAATACAATTATTATAAGAGATAATGGCCCTGGGTTCGACTTTGAAAGTTTACAAAACACTTCCTTAGGGATTTCTTTAATACAAGATCTTTCAGATCAAATAGACGCAAAATTTAAATACGAGAATAATAACGGAGCACAATTTACAATTCAACTTAACAATTAATGAGTAAAAATTTATTTAAAAAGAACCAAGTAGTAGAATTAGAAATAATTGACGCTGCTTATGGAGGAAAAGGAATTGCTAAACACAAAACTGATGAAGGTGATTACATCCTCTTTGTACCAAACACCATAAAAGGTCAAACGGTTACTGCAAGAGTTGTGAAACGAAAAAATAAATATGCAGAATGTAAATTAGTTGATCTAATTAAGAAGTCGGCTGATGAAGTTGAATTACCTTATCAACCAATTTCTGGAGCTCCTTTTTTAAGATTACCCATCGAAATTCAAAAAGAACAAAAACAAACTCAGACTTTAGAGCAATATAAGCGTATTGGAAAAGTAGATAATATTGATGCTCTTTTTGATGAGTACATTGAGTCTCCATTAATATGGCACTACCGTAATAAAATGGAATACTCTTTTAGCGCTATTGGTCATAATTTAGAAACTAACGAAGAATACGATGGATTCTCTTTTGGATTTAAAAGAAGAGGTACTTGGTGGAAAGTTGAAAATCTAGATAAAGATAGTGGCTTATTTGATGAAGAGTTTGAAAACAAACTAAAAGAAATAAGACAGTTTTGTGAAGACTCTGGTTTGCCTGCGTGGCATCCTCCAAGAAAGGAAGGTTTCTTTAGATATTTGGTTGTTCGTAAAAGTTTCTTAACCAATCAATTTTTAATTAAGCTAGTAACAAGTAGCGATGGAATGGAAAACTTTAAGTTTGATGATTTCACTAACCTTATTACCACCTTGCTGGGAGATAGAGTTGCTGGTTTGTTACATACTATTAATGATGACATTGGCGATAATGCACAATCTCGCTTAGGGCACGAAACTATTCTTTTTGGAGAAAACACAATAAAAGAAGAATTGTTAGGAATGACTTTCGAAATAAGCATGCAAAGCTTTTTCCAAACTAACCCCAAGTCTGCTGAGCTACTTTACACCAAAGCGATAGATTACGTTTTTGAAGAAAATAATATTGATGATTCGGTAGTAATGGATTTATTCTGTGGTACCGGAACAATTGGACAGTTAGTAGCTTCTAAAACCAATAGTAAAGTTATTGGAGTTGATATTGTGGAAGAAGCAATAGAAAACGCTAAAGAAAATGCTAAAACAAACAACATAGAAAACGTTGAGTTTTATGCTGCTGATGTGGGTAAATTCTTAACCGAATATCCTGAATATCAAGGGAAAATTGGAACAATTGTTTTAGATCCTCCACGAGCTGGAATTTCTAAAAAAGCATTAAAAAGAGTAGTTGAATTAGGAGCTAGTCAAATTGTATATGTAAGTTGTAACCCTTCAACTCAAGCAAGAGATATGGAAGTTTTATTTGAATCTGGATACCAATTAGATAAGCTAAGTTTAGTTGATCAATTCCCCCATACAGCACACATAGAGGCTGTAGCATTATTTAGAAAATGAAAGAAGAAATATACAAAGCAACAGAAGTATTAAAAGCCGGAGGAATTATCCTCTACCCTACTGATACTGTTTGGGGAATTGGTTGTGATGCGACAAACAAAGAAGCTGTTCAGAAAGTTTTTGATTTAAAAAAAAGAGCAGATTCTAAAAGTTTAATCGTTATTGTTGCTAACGATAGAATGCTAAATTACCACGTAAAAGATGTTCCTGAATTGGCTTGGGATTTAATTGACATTTCAAATAAACCTACCACTATAATTTATAATGAAGGAAACCATTTAGCAGAAAATGTAATTGCAGCTGACAAGAGTATTGCAATTAGAATGATTAAAGAAGGTTTTGCACACCAAATGGCTTTTAATTATAGAAAACCTATTGTTTCTACATCAGCCAATATTAGTGGTGCTCCTACTCCAATGACATTTCATGAAATTTCTGATGAGATTAAAA
>JAQXDJ010000024.1 GCA_029251425.1 Vicingaceae bacterium | reverse complement strand
GTTACTAAAGGTTTACTGAGTATTTCTGTTATATTTTCTGTTGCTGCCATAGTATATTTGTTTTTTAAATTCTCAGTCAACCCATTGATAAACTTAGGATGACATACGAATTGCAAAGGTTTATTTTTTTAGCGAAAATACATCTTCTCCGTTAATAAAAGTCTGCACTACTTTTACATCTAGTATATTTTCTTCATTTGTTGTCATAATATCATTATTTAGAATTACAAAATCTGCAGCTTTTCCAATTTCTAAACTTCCTTTTTCGTTTTCTTCAAAATTAGAAAGTGCAGCCCATATAGTCATCCCTTTTAGTGCTTCTTTTTTAGTTAAAGCATTTTCCATTTGATACCCATCTTTAGGCTGACCAGAAGCATCTTTTCTTGCCACTGCAGCATAAAAAGTCTTAATTGGGCTAATGTCCTCAACAGGAAAATCAGTTCCTAAAGCAACAATTCCATTTTGATTTAATAAATCTTTGTAAGCATAAGCACCTTTTACACGGTGTTCTCCTAATCGGTCTTTAGCCCAATACATATCAGATGTGGCATGTGTTGGTTGAATGGAAGGAATGATCGTGTATGTTTTAAATTTTTCAAAATCAGTTGGATGAATAACTTGAGCGTGCTCAATTCTCCATCTTTTATCGTTTACTCCTTTTAAGGTTCTAGCGTAAACATCTAAAATTAAACGGTTGGCAGAATCGCCTATACAATGCGTGTTCATTTGAAATCCTTTTTCATAAAGAAGAGGGGCATATTTGTTAAAAAAATCAGCTTCACTAATTAGTAATCCATGGTGCTCACTTTCAATAATGTCAGTGTATGGCTCAAGTAAACATGCTCCTCGAGAACCTAGGGCACCGTCAGCATAAAATTTAAAAGAGTTTACACTTAGCCTATCAGTTTTGTAAGGTCCTTTTTCGAGGTAATGATTTAACATGTTCTGGTTGCCAGAAATCATGGCATAAACTTTCATTTTCAATTTATTTTCTTGCTGTAATCTATCTATTAAATCAATTGTGTCTTTTGATAACCCTGCATCATCTACGGTGGTTATCCCAGCTTCAAATAATTTATGTTGAGCTTCTAATAATGCTGTTTCTAAATATTTTAAATTGGGCTGTGGAATAACTTTATTTATTAAATCTACAGCATTATCTATTACGACTCCTGTAAGTTGTGATTGGTTGTCAGAAGCTTGCTCTGTAGCTGAAAAATTTAAAGTTTGGTTTTGTTTAGATTCTGTGTTATATGCTATTATTGCTCCTCCGTTAATTTTTGTTTTGGATGTAATGTTAGCCCGTCTTAATGCTTCGCCATTAGCAATTGCAGAATGCCCGTCAATTCTAGTTAAAAATACGGGCTGTGTAGGGAATAGACTGTCTAATTTTTCTCTACTTGGAAACTCTTTAATCTCCCAGTCGTTTTGATCCCAGCCTCTACCAACAATCCATTCATCGTTATTGTTTTTTGAGAAATCAATGGTTCTATTTAAAACTTCATCAAAAGATTTAGTTCCTACTAAATTTACGGTTTTAAGGTTTAAGGCATATCCAACAAAATGACAATGAGCATCAATAAAACCTGGATATATAGCTTGCTTTTTTGCGTCTATCGTTTTTTTTGCGTGGTATTTATTTCTGATTTCGTGCTCTGGTCCAATATCAATAATTTTTCCGTCAGAAATAACCATTGCTTCTGCAATGTCAAATAAATCATTAACAGTATAAATTTTTGCGTTGTGAACGATTAAATCTGCTTGTTCAGTATTGGAACAGCTCGTTAAAATTAAAATAAGTACCCCTAAAAAAAGGCTTGAAATTTTAGTCATAATATTTTTTTAAGAATAGGGTATTTATGTTTTATTTTTTGAAGATCTATTACCATCAAAATAGAAATAAGCAGCAGTATTAATCCTGGTATTTTATAGCGCATAATAGCTCCAAAAACAGGAGTTGTTAGTCCAATAAGTGTAAATAAACAAAACACGAAAATAAGGTTGAAATAGAAGATGTTTTTTTGAGCTTTATTCATTTTTTTTCTGAATACAATTGCAGCGATAATGAAAGTTAATACGGTAATATTTTCAAGTGCACTTAACCACACAAACAGAGCGTTACATTCCCATAAATATGGCCTAACTAAAGTGTTTAATAGAGCATTAGGTATATTTTTGATGAGAGAAAAACCATCAGATAATTCAGGGATTAAAAAACCGCTTGTGGCACCTTCAACCATTACAAATCTTGAAAAATCATGTTGCTTATTTACAATTTGATTAACAAAATCTAATTGCTCTATAAAAAAAGGTGAAATATTGATTGCAATGATGAAAAAGGCAATAGAAAAAAGGTAGCCAATCATCGATTTTTTAAAATGAAATATATGGTTTAAAAGGTATCCAAAAACAGGAATGGAAAAAGCAATAATTAAATAGAATTTAGTGAAAACAATAATTCCAGCTCCAATAAGGATGTAAAAAAGATATTTTAGTTTAAACTCGTTTTTTAGTTTGAATAGATTTATTAAGAAAATTCCTAATGCAAAAAAAATGATGCCTTCTTTTAAAAGTCCAGATCCCCAAAATAGAATAGAAGGGACTAACATTATAAGGTAAAATAAAGCTCTTTCTTTTTTAATGGTAAATTGCTTAAAAGCTTTATAAATAATTGTTAACCCAATTAAAGAAATAAAATTAATGAACACATTATGTACATGTATATAACCAAAAGAAAAAAGGTGAACGAAAGCATTGAAACGGATGATTATATGTGTATCAGTAAATAAATCTTTGGTATAAGGTCTCGTCCAATTATTCATATGATTATAATAATTATTATTTAAATAAGTGCTGTCATTATCAATTCCAATTAGCATTTTTAAATAATCAAAAGGGTTTGTCTTAATCGCATCAAAAATTATTTTACTGTCATCAAAATATTTAAAAATATCAGCAGTATCTCTATTGGTATAGTATTTAGAATATAAAAAAGTTAAAAAAATACTAGTTAAAACTTTTACGCCAAAAAGAGAAATAAACCAGAGTCTAGGAATGTGACCTTCTTTAAAAAAGGCAATTTTGCTAATGACAAAGCAAAAAATAATGAAATAAAATGTACTGAGTAAAAATTCTGCCATATCTCTTTTTAGAGGAAATAAAAGTAGTTAAAATTGATGTATTTTTGTTGAATGAATAAGAAAGAACGATATCAATTATTTGTAGAACATTTTAGCAAGCATCAACCTGAGGCTGAGACAGAATTAGAATATACTAACCCTTATGAATTATTGGTTGCTGTAATACTTTCTGCACAGTGTACCGATAAGCGTGTAAATATTGTAACAAAAGATTTGTTTAAACGGTTTCCAGAACCAGAATCGTTAGCAGAAGCCGATGTCGCAGAAGTTTTTGAATATATAAGGAGTATTAGTTATCCTAATAATAAGGCAAAACATTTGGTAGGTATGGCGAAAATATTGGTGGGTACTTTTGGTAGTGTTGTACCTGATAATGTTAAAGACTTACAATCTATGCCAGGTGTGGGCAGGAAAACGGCTAATGTTGTGGCGAGTGTTATTTATAATGTGCCAGTAATGGCTGTAGATACTCATGTTTTTAGGGTTTCTGCGAGGGTTGGATTAACTACTAATGCTAAAAATCCTTTAGAAGCAGAATTACAATTGGTTAAGTACATTCCAGAAGAGGTAATGAATGTTTCGCACCATTGGTTAATACTTCATGGAAGATATGTGTGTCAAGCAAGAAAACCAAAGTGTGATGAATGTCAAATTACTCATTTTTGCAAGAGTTACGGTAAATTCAATTAAAAAAGCTAACTTTAATCAAAAATGTAAGTTTTTGAATTTTAATAGGTTGTTATTTTTTTGAAGTCTTTATTCTTAATATTATTTATTCTAGCGAGTTCTTCTGTGTGTTTTGCACAAGAGGAAGCTAGTTTCGATTTTAATGAGAATAAAGGACAGTTAGATAAATCGATAAAATATCATTGTAAGCTTCATGTAGGAGATGTTTTTTTTAAGGATAACCAATTTACGTTTGATTTATTCTCTGCCAAAGAGTTGGATGAGTTTTATAATCATAAACATCATGATGCCGAAAAAGATCACGATGAATCATCCTCTGTTTTAAATAAGCATGTTTATAACATGACATTTTTAGGAGCAAATTCTAATAATGAAATTATAGCTTATAAAAAAAATGAACATT
>JAQXDJ010000279.1 GCA_029251425.1 Vicingaceae bacterium | reverse complement strand
AAACATCAAGATTTTTTAAAGAAAATTACTAATGTTGAATATAAATTGAGGTTGCCAGAATTGATTCTCCCGAGAGTAGATTATCCTTCTATGGCTGCTGGAATTGAAGCGCGTTCTCCTTTTATGGATACAGAGTGGATTGAGTTTAATTCATCATTACCATTTGATATGATAATGAAAAATGGACCTAAATCTATTTTAAAAAGTATTGGAAAAGAGAAGTTACCTGATTATGTATTAAATCATAAAAAAGTAGGGTTCGGAATGTTGTTAACTCCATTCTTAAATAATACTTTACCTGTTTGGTTTAAAAATGAAATTATAAATCAAGAAGCTCCAATTAAAAAGTATGTTAAAACGTCTTTTTTACAAGATATTTTAAGAGAACAAAATAACGGAGGAAATTTAGGGTTTAAGATTTGGGTATTATACGCTTTAAACAAGTGGTTAACAGTTAATGGTCTTGAAAACTAATATGCTACAAACTAAATTTCAAGAAATAAAACAATCGGCCTTTTTTCATGACATACTGCATAGTTTTGTTAGTAGAGGAATTTATATTGGTTTAGGGTTTTTAGTGACCATTTTAATTACCAGAAATTTTACCGTTGAAGCTTATGGTGAATATTCTTACTTACTATCAATTGCATTAACTTGTTTCCAACTTACCCATTTAGGATTTTCATCAGCAAACACATTTTATGTGGTGCACAATAAACGATTATTACCTTTTTTAACTGGAAATACTGCAGCTTTAACATTGGTGGTAGGATTTGTCTCTCTTTTTGTTTTGTTGGCTTTAAATAGCTTTTATTTTCATAGAGATGTTTGTTTGATTCTTGCTACTGCATTAATTGTTCCTTTTCAGGTAATGTCTTTGCTTAATAAAGGGCTTTTGGTTGGACTCAAAAAAGTAAAAGTTTCTAATTATTATGAGTTAATTTCTCGTGTAATTTATAGTTTAATAATTGTTGGTTTGGTAATTTATTACCAGTCAATTTTGTTACTGTTAGTTGCTTATGTATTGCAAATGGCACTTTTATCAATAACAACATTTTTTAGCTTAAAAAAACATTCGCTCAAAAACATAAAACCTTCATTAAAGCTATTTAAAACAACATCAAGCTATTCAATAAGGATATACATAACACTGTTTTTATCCTTTTTAGTTTTACGTATTGATGTTTATTTTATTGAACACATATTAGGAGATAAACCATTAGGAATATATTCTTTGGCAGCTACTTTAGCTTCTAATTTAATTTTAATCATACAGGTTGTAATTCCATTGTTGGTGCCAAAATTAGCAGGCATTAAAGATTCGTTAGAAAAGATTAAGAAGTTAAAAAATATCATTCTTTATGCCTTTGTTTTGTTGTTGGTAATTAATGGCGTTTTTGTGCTGTTTGGAGAGTGGGTAATTACCTTTGTTTTTGGAGCTAAGTATATTGATTCAGTTCCTGTGTTTAAAATATTATTACTGGCTACTTCAATATTATCATTAGAATCAATATTGGCGCAATACTATGCAACAATCGGAAAAATAAAGTTTTTAATCTATTACTGGTTAATTGCTTTGTGTCTTAATTTAACCTTAAACTATTTATGGATTCCTGAATATGGTATAGAGGGAGCATCTTGGGCATCATTAATTTCATATTCATTAATGTTAGTGTTACTTTTGGTTAAAATTGTTAGAGAAATTTATTTTATTAAAGCAAGGAATGAAAATAACGTATAAAGAGTTTCAAAAGATTTACAATAAACATTTAGAAGTTATTTATGGTTTCTGGACTGCAGAAATGCAGGCTAGTGTTGCTAAGCATAATGTTGGTTGGGCAGAAGGAAATACAGATTTTAAGGAATATTTAAATAAATCTGTAAAAAGATTTTATATTGCTTACAAAAACATTCCTAATGGAGCAAAAACTTGTTGTGATATAGGTGGATTTTGGGGGGTTTATCCAATTGTTTTAAAAGAATTGGGATATGATGTAGTAATGACAGAATCCTTAAAGTTTTATGATAAAGGATTTAATAAGCTTTTTAAGTATGTAGAAGATCAAGGAGTTAAAATTTTAGATATTGACCCTTTTGAAGATGAGTTTTCAGCAGATTTAAAATTTGATTACGTTTCTGTTATGGCTGTGTTGGAGCATATTCCACATTCTATAACTTTCTTTATGAATAACATAAAAAGTATAATAGGAAATGGTGGTTCACTCTATATTGAAGTACCTAACATTGCTTATGTAAGAAAGCGTTTTGCTTTATTGCGAGGAAAATCACCACTACCTCATATAAAGGCTGTTTATACATCTGCATCACCTTTTATTGGGCATCATCATGAGTATTCGTTAACAGAATTAAAGTGGTTATTCACTACCAATGATTTTAAAATTGAGAATGTAGAATGCTATAATTATACAATGGAGATAAATCCAATAAAATTAGCACGATATCCATTATCTAATTTAGCGTTTGCTTTTATTCCAACTGCAAGAGAAGTTGTAGCCATAATTGGAAAGAAATAAATAGTTTATGAAAATCCTTTATTTAAGAACGGTTCCTTGGTTTAATCTCACAGCAGGAGGTTCAGTAGGGCATACTTCTGGAGTAATTAATTCTTTAGATAAGTTAGTAGAGTTGGATGTTATTTCAAATGATAAGCTGTTTGGAGTAAAAAAAGAGATAAAAATAATTACTCCTCTATTAAAGTTTTTACCCGTTTTTGGAGAATTTTTTTTCAATTTAGGTTTGATAAGAAAAGTTAAGGATGTAAAGTCTTATAACTACATTTATCAAAGACACTCAGGGGAATCTTTTATTGGGGCTTACCTTTCTAAAAAATATGGGGTACCATTAGTATTAGAGTTTAATTCTTTTGAAGCATGGAAGCTTAAGAATTGGGGTAAAAAGGGGAGTGCTGTTTTTATGTTTGCCAATTTTGTTTTTCGAAGGTTGCTAAAATTACCTTTGGTGAGTAGAGTTGAAAAATATACTTTAAAAAATGCTACTTATATTGTTGTTGTTTCAGACGTTTTAAAGAATGACTTGATTAATAATGGAGTTGATGCTAAGAAGATTCTAGTAAACCCTAACGGTGTTGATGAAACAATTTATCATCCGGCATTAAATGCTCCTGAATTAAAAGTTGAGGTTGCTGGAGATAAAAAAAATGTTATAGGATTTATTGGAACATTTGGGCAATGGCATGGTTCATTAATCTTGGCTAAAGCCATTGATGATTTATATAAATTATTTCCTGAAAGATTAAACGATACACAGTTTTTATTGATAGGAGAAGGGAATCAATTGCCTGAAGTAAAAACGATTGTTAAAGAATCTGGTTTCGAAAAAAATGTAACCTTTACAGGTAAAGTGTTACAGTCAAAAGGCCCAGAATATCTCTCTCTTTGTAATGTGTTATTGTCCCCTCATATACCAAACCCTGATGGAACAGAGTTTTTCGGTAGCCCCACAAAATTGTTTGAATATATGGCAATGGGAAAGGCTATTGTGGCAAGTAATTTAAATCAGATAGGAGAGATTCTAGATGATGAAAATACAGCGTTGTTGATTGAAGCAAATGATTCAAAATTACTTGCCAGTAGTATCAATAAGTTGGTTTTAGATGATGGATTGCAGAATAAGCTAGGAATGAATGCAAGAACAGAAGCGTTGAAAAATTACTCTTGGGACAGGCATGTGGAACGATTACTAGACTTTATAAAATAACTGATGAATATTACTCAGCTAAAACTCATATTAAAGCAGCCTTTACCAATTATACTTGGTAAAGTAAAAACCGTTTTAATAGAAAAGGTGGAAGGGTATTATTGGGATAAAAAATACACAAATAACGAGTTTCGTTCTGTTAACGCTAAAGTTAAAGTACAATCTAATTTAGTTAATGTTGATGAGGTAGATGTATCTTCAATAGATAAGAATGTAGCGGAATATTTAACCAATATGTTTCTTGCTCATCGGTTTGATTTATTGGGTTCTGGTTGGGTGAAGAACAGTTATCATTCGGAAGGTTTAGGGTTAGAATCATTTCAGTTTCCAAATAGAATTAAGGATTTAGTTATAGATGACAAGGGGGCCTGGTTAGATAAAATAGTTGCAAGTGCTCATCTCGAAAAAAGTAAGGAGATATGGTCTATAATTAAAGCAACTAACAAAAACTATGAACCAATAGATTGGCAAAAAGATTTTAAATCTGGTTTTAGATTTGATGCTAAAATAGCATACAATAGACAGCGTGGTTTAATTACTTCTGAGGGTATTGATTTAAAGGTGCCTTGGGAATTAAGCAGGCTACAACATTTACCACAATTAGCGATTTTCAGTAAAGTTCTACCATCTAGAAAAGAAGAAATTATATTAGAGTATAAAAATCAGATGCTAGATTTTATTATGACTAATCCTCCAGGGATGGGAGTGAATTGGAATTGTACCATGGATGTAGGTATTCGTGCTGCAAACATTTCATTGGCTCATGATTGGTTTGTACAGCTTGATGATATCAATGTATTAGATAGTTCATTTAAGAGCTTAGTTGTGGATTATTTGTACACTCACGGAAAGCATATTGTAAATAATTTTGAATATAAAGAGGGATTAACTTCTAATCATTATTTAGGAAACGTGTCAGGGCTTTCCTTTGTGTCAACATATTTATATGAAAATGAAGAATTAGATGAATGGTTATTATTGAGTTTACAAGAACTAAGAAGCGAGCTTCCGAAACAATTTTTTAATGATGGAGGTAATTTTGAAGGTTCAACTTCATACCACCGATTAAGTGGTGAAATGTTTTTATATAGTACAGCTATTTTGAATCAAATTAGTGAAAAAAGAGCTCAGAACTTAAAGTGTATAAAAACTAAAAAAGGATTAAAACAACCGCATTTGTTGAGCGATGTAAATAGCTTCAATTTTGATGGAAATGTTTTTGATGATGCTTATTATGAGTTGTTAGCCAAGTCTACTGAATTAACATTAGCGTATAGAAAATTTAATGGAAACATAACCCAGATTGGAGATAATGATAATGGGAGGTTCTTTCGATTTTCGCCTTGTGGATCATTTTTAGATTTAGAAGAGGTATTTAAAAAGTATCAAAATCTAAAATCAAATTCAGATTATAAAGAGGATAGTTTTTGGGATGAAAACAGTATTAATCATGATACCTATTTATCAGCTCTAAGTGGCTTTGTAACGAATAGTTACTTGGTAGAATATACTGCTAAATACACAGTTGAAAAAAGTATAATTAATCAGCTAATTAAAGCTGAGATTAAGAATACTGAATTAGTTAATAAAGATTTTGAAAAAGAGATTCCTGTTTTAAAATTCTCCAAAGAGGAAGTTTTTAGTTTTGGTGATGATCAACAGTCATTACATCAAAACATTAACCTTTCTTACTTTCCTGATTTTGGTATGATTACTTTTCGGTCTGACAGTTTGTATTTGAATGTTGCTTTTGGTAATAATAAAAAATCACATCATTCATGGGGGCATCAGCATAACGATAAGCTAAGTGTTGAGATTAATGTAAATGGAAAAGATATTGTTTTTGATCCAGGAACTTATATATATACACCATTGCCAAGCAGAAGAAATGAGTTTAGAATAACTAAAAATCATAATCATATTGATACAGGTGAGGAACAAAATAACTTCACTTCAGGTAGGCGAGGATTATTTAATTTAATGAAAGATACATCTGCAGAGGTTTTGGTGTTGAATTCAACGTGTGTAGTGCTATCTACAACATATAGAGATGTCCATAAAAATAGAAAAATAGACATACAAGATAGATCTATTGTAATAACAGACTCTTGTAATAAAGAATTTACTCAAAATTTTAATACATCTTTACTCTCTAATGGCTACGGAAAGTTTGTTAACTTATAAGATCTTCTTTCATTCCAGGTAAATCTTTCTTCATTACAACCATAGTTATTAAGCCT
>JAQXDJ010000268.1 GCA_029251425.1 Vicingaceae bacterium | reverse complement strand
TAATTAGCTATGGCTTTTTTATTGTTTCATATAATATTATTGACTTAACAGGTAAAGTTGTTAAAAATGGTGTTCTGCAAAAAGCTCAATCTAAAATTAATTTAGAAAATTTAAATAGTGGGTTTTACTTATTTTCCATTACTCAAAATAATGGAGAAGTGTTTACTAAGAAATTTCTTAAACAATAAAAAAGCCATAGCTAATTAAAACTATGGCTTCAATATATTATTAAATTATTTTTTAGAACGGTAAATCGTCATCTTCAGCTGGCGCATCATCAATTGCTGGTGCTGGAGCTGCTCCACCTGCATTAGCTTGTCCTGCTGGGTTAATTTTCCAAGCATCAATGTTGTGGTAATATTTACCGTTAAATTCTCTTGAAGAAATGTTGAAAGCAACTTCAACTTCTTGTCCTTCACCAAAATTTCTCAACATTGCAATTTTATCATCACCAAATAAGCTAAAGCAAACTTCAGGATTGTATTGAGCACCTGTATCAATAACAAAACCTTGTTTTTTCCATTCTTTACCGGCTTTACTCATACCGCTTTCAATACTTAGTACTTTTGTAATTCTTCCTTTAACTGCTAAACTCATAATTTCTTATTTTTTATTGGAGAACAAATCTAATTAAACGGGTTTTATTGAACTATTTTAGATTTCAAAACTTATAAACAATATTGCTATAGTCTTTAATATTGCATATTATTGTATACAATGAATTGTAAAAACTGTAATCAAGTATTAAATAGTACGGATAAATTCTGCTCTAATTGTGGGCAAAAGAATATATCCAAATTGAATATGAAGTTTGTTTTTGGTGAAGTTTTCCAAACTCTATTTAATCTTGATTCTAAAGTATTTCGTACTTTAAAGTATTTAATATTTAAACCAGGATTTTTAACAAAAGAGTATATTGAAGGTAGGAGAGTTAGCTATCTTCCTCCAATTCGTATATACATTGCTTTGAGTTTTATTTTTTTCTTTTTAATATCTGTTTTTGATTTTGAAAACAATGTAAAAGGAAATGATGATTTCTTTCTTAATATTGGAGAGAATGAGTTGTCAACGAATCCTGAGGAAAAGGAAGAACTCGGTACAACATTTAATCTTGATGGAGAAGATGTAGTTGTTTCAACAGAGGATTTAAAGCAAATGTATAGAGAAGGAACTCTGGATGAAGGCTTAGATTCTTTAACAGCTGATATGGCATCAATTGAAGGTTATTTCTCTCGAAAATTAGCAATTGCATCTGTTGATGATAAAGGATTTTTGGATACTATTCGAGATCAATTTTCCTTATTTTTAATATTATTCTTACCCCTTTTTGCTTTATTATATGGAGCACTGTTTAGTCGCAGTAAGAAAGGGTTTGTCAGTCATTTAATACTTAATCTTCACTTAAATTCTTTTTTAATATTTATTCTTTTATTGAATTTTTGTATTGGATCTAATATAGGAGAGAATGATGTCGTAAACTTTATTTGGGGAGCTGTTTTGATCTTGTATATCCAGTATTACATAATTAAGGCAATAATGGTCTTTTATCAAAGGAAATTTTTGGTAGCCCTATATAAATATTTTCTTTTGATAGTTGGTTATGCTTTGTTAGGTAGTGTTTTTATTGCTGCAGTTTTCTTTGCCTCGATAATAATGTTTTAAATTTCTATTCCAAATGCAAATTTGGCTAGTAAATAGAACACTCCTGTAACCACTGCAATTCCTAAAAAGTTAAATAGAATTCCTGCTTTAATCATTTGTTTTATTTTAACATGACCCGATCCAAAAACAATAGCTTGAGTAGGAGAGGCGATAGGCATCATAAAAGCACAACTTGCAGAAAGAGTAGCTGGTATCATTAATATTCTTGGGTCTAAACCTAAAACAGCACTTGCTTTAGCTAGTATAGGTAGTATTAAATTAGTTGTAGCTGTGTTGGAAGTTATTTCAGTTAAGAACGTTAGAACAAAACAAACGAGTACTACAATTATAATAGGAGATTCAATGCCAATATTTGCAATTACATTTCCAATGATTGTAGATAAGCCTGAACTATTAAATCCTCCTGCAATAGCAAATCCACCACCAAATAAAAGTAGAATTCCCCATGGTAGTTCTCTCGCTTTTTTCCACGTTAATAACATTTCTTTTGGTCTGTCTTTAGATGGAATCATAAATAAGAATAAAGCAGTAGCAACAGCAATGGAAGCATCGCTTACCATTTCTAATCCTAATAAACTTCTCCAACCATTAATAGTGAAATCATAGCTTAAAGTTATGTCAGAACCTGTTACCCATAAAATGGCAGCTATCAAAAAAACTAAACCAGATAAAATTTCATCTCTTCTAACTTTACCTAAATCTTTAATTAAGTTTTTGATAATATGATGACTTTTAAAGACATTTGTTTTAGGCATTCTAAAAATAACTTTAGTCATCAGTAACCAACCTGTAAATAAGAAGACAATAGAAATTGGTAGCCCCATCATCATCCATTGACTAAAACCAATTGTTGGCATTTCAGGAAATAGTTCATGGTACATTTCCATAAAAACTAAATTAGGAGGAGTACCAATTAATGTCGCCATTCCTCCAATATCAGCAGAGTAGGCTATTCCTAACATTAGCGCAACAGCAAATTTTGAAAGGAACTTATTAGAGTCTTTAACTTCTTTTATTTCTTCGATAATAGATAATCCAATAGGCATCATAACCATAACAGAGGCTGTGTTAGAAATCCACATGCTTAAACCAGCTGTAGCTAGCATAAAACCTAATACTAAATTGGCAGGTTTACTTCCTATAATGTTTACAATGTTTAAAGCAATTCTTTTATGAAGGTTTGAATTCTGAATGCCTTGAGCCAACATTAATCCTCCTAAAAACAAGAAAATAATTTCTTTACCATAAAATAAAGCTGTAGCCTTCGTGTCTAATATTCCGAATAAAGGAAATAGAATAATAGGAAGTAAAGAAGTAATTGCAATAGGAACAACTTCAAAAATCCAAAAGACAGCCATTACAACTACAATTGCAGCCATTATTGGTGCTTGTGGATGTATTGCTGATGGGACAAGATAATAACAAATGGTTGCCAATACTATTGCTAATAAACCATAGATCCATTTATTTTTGAATAGCTTGCTTTTACTCATCCGATTTTAAGTTGACTAATTTTTTATAATAAATCAATAATGGAAAGATAGATATAAAAATAAATAACCCACAAATAAAATAAGCCCAGGTTACATTATTCTCTTTTGCAAAAAAGGTGAGCGAAAACAGTGCAATAAATGCAAAACGAATAAAAACGTTAATCGTCTGGAAAACACTTCCTATTCTTCCTATGATATGATTAGGCACATAATTAAATAAGTAGGTTACTCTTAAAATACGTGTTCCTGCATTGGTTAGCCCGAGTACAAAACTTACTATAATTATGATGAAAGAGCTTTGAGTAAAAGCTGAAACTTCAAAAACAACAATACTTAATATCATTAATATTATGATTGCTTTAATGGTAGAAGTATTCTTAAATAACCAACGAATTCCTATTCCAGAGAGTAGAGCACCTAAAGCATATAGTATTTTAGCCCCTGCGTAAACAGCAGAACTTTCCGATAAATGATTGTGAATGTATATGGGTAATAATTGATGAATGTGTACCAATAACATCGCAAATATGGCATACGAACCAACTCCAAAATGAAAAATTAACGGGTTTTCTTTTAAAAAAGCAGCACCTTGTTTTAGCCTTTTAATAATAGAACCTTTATGTATTATTTTAGAAACAGTAGGCTGATATTTTATCATCAAAATTAATCCAAAAGCAATAAGGTAAGTAAAAGCATCCATTAAAAATACTTCATGCAATTCCCATGGGTTTACATTTATATCAAGGTGACCGAACCCAATACTATTTAAAAATTCTTGATTAATTCCTGTAATTAAAACTGCTGCCAAAGCTCCAGATATAACACTTGTGGCTTGTCCTTGAATTTCTATTATAGAATTGATTTTACCATAGTTTTTCTTTTCGGTTATTTCTTGCCCAAAAGCATAAAGTGTAGGGTAGTGAACATTGTAAATGAATAAGGTTGTACAAAAAACCAAACCTATTAATGGCATGGGAACTTCACCTAAATAAAACCCGCTTAATGCTACAGAGCCAATTATTCCAGCTCCGATTAATGTAATTAGTAAGAAAATATTTTTTCTGGGAAACCGATCTACTAAAGTACCGACATACAAACCCCAAAATAATGTTAAAAATGTAGCAGCACCATAAATAATCCCAAATGTAGAACTGGCATCTAAAATATCAGAAAAATACCATGGAATAGCTAACATACTTATTCCTTGAGCAAAACCAGAAACTGCATTAGCAGCAATTAATAAATATAAGGCACTTTTGTTTTGCATTGATTAATTTTGATGGGTAAAAGTACCATTTAATGAATCATCAAAAAAGAAATATGTCTTACGACAGAGCTTTGGCAAAAGCTATGCGTTATTGTTCTTTTCAGGAGCGATGTCAGTTAGATTTGATCAATAGATTTATTGCTTGGAATGTTGAAAAAAAGAATTTCGATAAGATTTTAGATGTATTAATAGCTGACGATTTTTTAAATGAAGCACGTTATGTTGAAGCTTTTGTTAGAGGGAAGTTTAAGATGAAGAAGTGGGGAAAGAATAAAATTAAAATGGGACTAATTTCAAAACGAGTTTACAAAGAATCTCAATTTGAACAAGTTTTTAATGAAGAAATTGATGAGGAGGAATATCTAAAAACAATTTCAGAACTGATTGAAAAGAAAGGTCATTTAATTGAAGAAACTGATGAGTTTAAAAAACGAGATAAACTTTATTGTTATATGCTAGGTAAAGGGTATGATTCAGAATTGATTTTAAAAGAATTGAAATAATCAATTCTTTAACTCTCTACTTTTAACTACATCAAAACCAAACAAACCTTTGTTAAGTGTAATTTCTAAATATTGATGCCTTCTAATTTCAATTATTGTTTTTTCTCTAAACTCAATAATTCGAGATTCATCTGCGTAAGCGTTATTTTCTAAAACAATTCCAACAAATTTTCCGCTATCAAAATAGGCTTTTTCAATCTTGTAAGTTTCAATTGAAGTATTAAGTACAATTATAAAATTTAATAGTAACAAAACTCCTGTAAAGATTGGCGCAACTCCAATAACATTAAAAATAATCATCTCATATTTAATAAAATTGAACCATTTTTGATAATACCTTAAAGGGATTAAAAAACCTGCAATGGCAAATCCAACTAAAAATTTTGTAATTGTATAAAAACTAATTATGGTAATTGAATAGAAGCCAATAATAAGCAATAAACCAACAAACAAACCTAAAACAGCTAAAGTTAAAAAGAGCATACTCTTATCCTTTTTCTGCTGATAATTACCAGCAGTTGTTTTAGTATTTCGTTTTTGAATAGAACTCACAATTTCCTTTTACTGATTTAAGAATGGATTGTTACTTTTTTCAAAACCAACAGTTGAACTTGGTCCGTGACCACTATAAATGATATAGTCTTCAGGTAAAGTCATCATTTTAGTTTTGATGCTACTAATTAATGTGTCGTAATCTCCACCAGGCAAATCTGTTCTGCCAATACTGCCTCTAAACAAAACATCTCCATTAATTACAAATTTATCTTTATGACTTACAAAAACAATATGTCCGGGAGCATGACCAGGTGTAAATAAAACGTGTAATTCAGAATTTCCAAATTTTACAATGTCTCCTTCTTCTAAAAGAATAGATGGCTCAGGGGATTTGTCAATATTAAATCCAAATGTTGTACCGTATTCTGGTGTTGCGTGCAATGTTGGCAAGTCTTTTTCGTTCATTTCTAAGCCAACATTATATTTGTTAGCCACAAAACTATTTCCTAAAACATGATCTATATGACAATGTGTGTTTAGTAATTTTACTGGAGTTAATCCATTTTCTGCTATGTAATTAACTAAAACTTGTTGCTCTTCATTACTATAGCATCCCGGGTCAATAATAACACATTGTTTCGAGTCATCACTTAAGATGTAAGTATTTTCTTGAAAGCCATTAAATGTAAAATAGTGTACGTTAATCATCGTTTTTTAGGGTTAATTTAGAAAGTGTAAAAATATCACAATCCTCATTAAATCCTTATTTTTACGAGTTAAACTTTATTTAAAAGGGATCAAAAAAAATAACTTACATATTCTTTTATTTTTAGTGTTGTTAAGCTTGATCTTAACTCCACATAAATCTGATGCACAGTTTTATAACGGAACGCATACTGGTTTTGGTAAAAATAGGGTGCAATATGATTATTTTGAGTGGAAATATTTTAGATATACACAATATGAAACCTACTATTATACTGGGGGGAAGGAGTTGGCTATTTACACTGCGAAAGTTGCCAGGAAACACATTAAAGACCAAGAAGAATTTTTTGAATACGACTTAAAGGATAAAATTCAATTTATTGTTTACAATAAACAATCTCACTTTAAACAAAGTAATGTTGGCTTAAGTTTAGAAAATGGAGAAATAGGAGGGATAACCAATATTATGGGCTCCAAAGTATATATATACTTTAATGGAAATCATGCTGATTTTAATAAGCAAATAAAAGAAGGTATTGCTCAAGTAATGATTAACCAACAAGTTTTTGGTGCAAATTGGCGACAAGTGGTTAAAAATTCTAGTTTGTTTTCAATTCCAGATTGGTATAGTAAAGGTTTAACTTCTTACATGTCAGAAAAATGGAGTCCAGAAATAGAAAATAGTGTTCGTGATGGAATTACCTCAGGTAAATATGAGAAATTTAATAGGCTTTCTGATAAAGACGCAATTATTGCAGGACATTCTTTATGGGCTTATGTTGTAGATACTTATGGAGAATCTGTAGTGCCTAATATTTTATATATGACTAGGGTTACTCAAAGCATAAACAAAGGTTTCTTATACGTTTTGGGAGTTTCTATGAAAAACTTAACCAAAGAGTGGGAAGAGTATTATCAAAAAGATTATAAAGACATGCCAGTTAGTGGTAAAAACGATTATAAAGAAAAAGAACTGTTCAAAATCAAAAAGAAAAGAGATTATTCTGAATTTAAAATGAGTCCTGATGGTAATAACTTTGCTTATGTAACCAACCAGCTAGGGCAGTATAAAATTTATATTTATTATAAAGACAACGATAAAAAGTATAAAATTTATAAAAAAGAATTTAAGTTAGATCGAATCAATGATAAATCATACCCAATATTAGAATGGCATCCTTTGAGCCAAGTACTAACTTATATTACTGAAGAAAAAGGAGCATTATTAATGCACTTTTTTGACATTACTACTGGAGGAGTTGAAGTTAAATCAATCTTTAAAATGGAAAAGGTGGTGAGTATGGACTATTCTGATTCGGGTAATGAAATTGTATTTTCAGGAATTTACAAAGGACAATCAGATTTGTATTTATATTATATCCGATCTAATTCTCATAAAAAAATAACGAACGATGTTTTTGATGACTTAGAGCCTCGTTTTATTGATAATTCAGAAAGAATTGTTTTTACATCAAATAGAAATTCAGATTCATTGGGTTATAAACCAACAGATTTAGAATTGTTTGCTAACCAAAAAGATGTGTGGATTGTATCTAACTATAAAGCTAAAAAAGAAAAGGAGAGAGTTTTAACTCGGGTAACAGAAACAACTCTTTCAGAAAAACAGCCTGTAGGTATAGATTCGATGCTATATTATTTAGGTGAGGAAGATAATATTATGGCTCGTTTTAGTGCTAAGAAAGATAGTTTTATAACACATATTGATACTTCTATCCATTATTTTAGATTTTATGACACAAAACCTGCAGCTAGTTTTTATAACAGAGGAGTAAAAGAACACCATATTATTAATGATGGGCAATACACAGAGATCTTAAAAGATAATTTTAAATATCATTTAATGCTAAGAGATTTAAGTGAAATTCCTCCAAAAAAAGCTGAAAAGAAAGAACTGAAAGATAGTTTAACTTTAGAGAAAAAAGAGACTGTTAACACAGGCCCGAAACAGATACTATTAAAACCAGTAAATTTAGTTAAAGATACAACTGCTATAAATACTATTGATATTAGAAGTTATGTTTTTGAAAAAGATAGAGATAAAATACAACGAAACACTATTGTAATTGATGAGAATTCTAAATCAGGGAAAGATACGGTTTGGGAACAATTAAAAATTCCGAAATATAGGAACTATAACATTTCGTTTTTTAACGATAACTCTGCCATTAAATTAAGTAACTCTTTTGTTAATGGGGAATATCAACAATTTACTGGGGGCCCATATACAAGCCCAGGAGTAGGAGGCGTTATAAAATTTGCAACAATTGATTTGTTTGAAGATAAAAAAATATTTGGAGGAGTAAGAATTTCATCAGCCACTAGAGAATATTTTATGACTTATCAAAATTTAGAAAAGCGAATAGACAAAGAATATAATTTTTCAAGAACAACATCTAATCAACAAACTGATTTTAATGCTTTTGGGCTTTCAACAAATTCACTCAATTATTCATTAAAATATCCTTTTAGCGAAGTTGCTAGCGTTCGAACAACTTTCTCAGGTAGAAATGATAATATAAATGTAAAATCTACAGATGACATTGCATTAAATTTCACCAATTTCAGAGAGTATAGAGGGGTTATTAAAATTGCTTACGTTTTTGATAATACAAGAAATAAGATGACGAATATCTATTACGGTACAAAATTTAAATTATTTGGAGAGTATTACCAAGAATTTGGTGATGGCTCTATTTTTTCAGTAAACCAGCAATTTAAAAATAATGGTGATGTTAAAGGAAAAGGAAACGGTGAGAATGGAAACATGCAAGTTGTAGGTTTTGATTTAAGACATTCTCAAAAAATAAGTAGAGAAATTGTATGGGTAAATCGTTTGGCAGGTAGTTCAGCTTTTGGTTATGAAAAATTGATTTACTATTTAGGAAGTACAGATGATTGGATTCCGATTGGGCAAGAACAATTTATAAACGCTGATGATGTAAACCCTAAAGGTTTAAATTACAGGTACCATGCTTTAGCGGCTAATTTAAGAGGTTTTCCTCAAAATATTAGAAGGGGAACTAATTTTGCAGTAGTTAATAGTGAATTAAGAATCCCTGTTTTTAAATATTTTATTAGAAGACCTATTCGGTCTAACTTTATTAAAAATTTCCAAATTATTGGTTTTACAGA
>JAQXDJ010000257.1 GCA_029251425.1 Vicingaceae bacterium | reverse complement strand
ATTCTTTCCCAACTTTTTCGAAAGCAGCCAATGCTTTATCTAATTGTGCTGTAGTGTGTGCAGCAGAAAGTTGAACTCTAATTCTTGCCAATTCTTTAGGCACAACTGGATAAAAGAATCCAATTGCATAAACACCTTCTTCTAATAGTTTATTAGCAAACTCTTGAGCCAATTTAGCATCATATAACATTACTGGTACAATTGCCGAATCACCATTTCTATAATCCAACCCAATCTTCTTAACCCCAGCTTTAAAGTAATTTACATTCTCTTCGAGAGTATCTCTTAGATCCGTAGATTCTCCTAAAAGGTCAAATACTTCATTAGTTGCTCCTACTATTGCAGGCGATAATGAATTTGAAAACAAATATGGTCTTGAACGTTGTCTTAACATATCAATAATTTCTTTTCTTCCAGAAGTAAAACCTCCCATTGCACCACCTAAAGCTTTACCAAAAGTAGAAGTAATAATATCTACACGCCCCATAACATTGTGGTGTTCATGTGTTCCTCTTCCAGTTTTACCAATAAAGCCTGTAGCATGACAATCATCAACCATTACTAATGCGTCATACTTATCAGCTAAGTCACAAATCTCATTCAATTTAGCAACATATCCATCCATAGAAAAAACTCCATCCGTTACAATAATTCTATTGCGTTGATCTTGAGCTTTAATTAATTGAGCCTCTAAATCTGCCATATCACTGTTTTTATAACGATATCGAGCAGCCTTACACAAACGAACACCATCAATAATTGATGCGTGATTTAATTCATCAGAAATAATAGCATCATCTTTACCAAATAAAGGCTCAAAAACACCTCCATTTGCATCAAAAGCAGCAGCATACAAAATAGTATCTTCCATTCCTAAAAAATTAGAAACCTTCGCTTCTAATTCTTTATGAATATCTTGAGTACCACAGATAAATCTTACTGAAGACATCCCAAAACCATGACTATCTAATCCTTTTTTAGCTCCATTAATTACTTTAGGATGCGATGACAATCCTAAATAATTATTTGAACACATAATAATAACGTCTTCGCCAGTGCTAACTCTTACTTCAGCACCCATTGGGGTTGTAATTATTCTTTCACTTTTATATAATCCAGCTTCCTCAATATTTTTTAATTCATCTTGAAGATCTTTTTGCAATTTCCCGTACATAGTTTTTGTATTATTTTAGAAAAACGAAGGTAATTATTAAATTTCTTTTTTAAGAAAAGATGAAGGGGTATCTCCTGTAAATTTTTTAAAAGCAGAATTAAAAGCAGATTTTGATTTAAAACCAGCCTCATAACCTACCCCCTCTATTGTTAAGTTTTTATTTTTCTCATCTTTTAATAAAAATTTAGCCTCATTAATTCTGTATTCATTAACAAATACCACAAAACTTTTTTCAAACTCCGTGTTAATAAGCTGTGATAAATATTTGCTGTTTGTATTCAACTCAGTTGCTAAAGAATGAATTGTTAACGACTCGTCTAAATAGATCTTTTGATTTTCCATAACTACTAAAAGCTCCTCTTTTAATTTTGAAAAGAAATCATTTTTAACATCAACTTCAGCTTTTATTTCTTTCTCTGTTATTTCATCATCAACTTTAAATACTGGTTCAAATTTTAACGCGTTATATCCTGAAAAAATAATATATCCGAAAAACACTGAATAAAAGAATACATCCGACCAAAAGTCTTCCAATAAGTTTGAGACTATTAAACCTCCAATAAAAATAACATATCCATAAACAAAAAGTTTTAACCAACTTAAATTTACTTTTTCGGTATAAGAAAAAACTTCCTGCACCCTTGATAAATGTTTTTTATACAACTTTAAAGATTGATAAATATAATACCCGCTTTGCAACACGAAAACGAGTGTTAACGTAATGGTAGTTATGCAAGTTAATATTTCCTGAACAAACTCTCCCGAAGGCACATCTTTTAATAGTAGCGCCACACTTAAAAGTAACAAAAACATTATTGATGAAACAATGGGAATAATTAAATGTTTAATAACCTTACTTTTCTTACCTCCAACTGCACTATTTACAGTTAGCCATAGGATAGGACCTAAAGACAAAAGAGCGAACATAAATATTGGAATTACTCCTACTGCAATTTTTTGAGAACCTAACTCTACAATAAGGAAAAAAGCTACAATTATTGATATAGCCAATAAGTAAAATGAAAAGTATTTAGTACTTGTATTTTTCTCTTTTAGATAATATAATTGAAATACAAATAAGCCTGCTCCAAATAAAGATAACACACTGAGTAAATTAAATATTGTAAAGCTTATTCCCTCCATTTAAATCCTATGACCTATTCGATTACCAAATTACTAAAATAGGCTTTCTCTTACCTATACAGGTGAACATTTTCGCTATAACAAAGGTTTTAAGGTATTAATTCGCGAATCAGCACTACATAACCCCGATGATTTGGTTTGATTTCTTGAATCAACACATTTGCAAAAACATATAAAAGTAATGTTGTTACGAATACAACTAAAAATTTTCAATTATGAAGAATATACTTATACTTTCACTTGCTTTATTTTTTTCTTTGGCATTATTAGCCCAAGGAAACATCACTTACAAAAATCAATACGAGGTTAAAATATTGAATATTGAAACTGAAGAAACTGCAAAAATTACGATTGGTCATCTTAGAAAGATCGCAATTACTAAAAGATGTGACTTTAACAACCATAATGACATTTTTACAATTCAAACAAATTCAAAAGTAGCCGAGCTTTATTTAACTGAAGAACTAACCAAACTAGGATATACTCTTATAAGTTATACTATTATTCACGAAGATTAATCACTCCTTAAACTTTATAACATGTTCAAAAAATACATTATACCAATAATCACCTTATTATTAATTTCAAATTCAGCTTTTACACAAACTGTAACTGTTTTCTTAACTACATCTGGAGGTAGTTTTTCCGGAGAAAAATGGATGAATATTACTACCGGAATTAACGGAACGGGAACACAAGTTTGGGGCCAAGGGAATGGTACCCTAGGAAACGGTTCTGGTCTATTGACTGATGAAGCGATTATTTTAAACTGTGGTACTATTTATTTCTTAAATGCATATGACCAATGGGGTGATGATTGGGATGGAACAACATACGAATTAAGAGATGCTATTAGCGGTGGTGGAACCTTGATAATAAATAATGGAGGGAATTCTCCTGATGGTTTTGGGGGGTTTAACAGCTCAACATGGGTAGCTGGTGATGATTTAGAATCTTCTGAATCTTTTACAGTTGCTTGTCCGTGTGCGAATCCTCCAGTTGCAACATACACAGTAGTTGAAGACTGTCCAAACTCTCAATTTAGTATTAATGTAAATGTAACTACCTTAGGAGACGCTTCTGATGTGAATATAACCAATGATGGTGGAGTTGGATCAAGCAATAATGCTGGAACTGGAACTACGTCTATAGGCCCTTTTAGTGCAGGAACAAATGTTATTGTAACTGTAGACGGAACAGGTTTTGGTGGCTGCGCTATATCTTCAACTAATCAATCTGCATCTTGTGTCGTTTCAAGTTCACAAGACTGTGCAGGAGGGACTTCAATATGTAGTGATGCTTTGTTATCAGGTAATAGTAATGGACCAGGACCGATTGATGACATTGATGGAACTACAGGGGGTTGTTTAGGAATAAACGAAAATGAAAGTTCGTGGTACTTCTTCGAAGCCCAGACTGCTGGTAAATTAGAATTTGCGATTAAACCACAAAACGGTACTGATGATTATGATTTTGCTTTATGGGGGCCATACCCATCAGGTTCCACACCAGCATCAATTTGTCCGCCAGCCGGTGCACCAATAAGATGTTCTTTTGCTGCGGGAGCACCCAATGCTGCAACTGGTACAGGTTTAGTTACTGGAGCAGGAGATACTAGTGAAGGTACAAGTGGAGATGATATTGTTAATCCGATTTTTCCAAGTACTGGAGATGTTTACATCCTCTTAATAGATAATTATGCTGCGACTACATCTCCTTTTAATATGGATATGACTCTTAGTAGTGGCTTAACGTTAAATTGTACGCCCCTACCTATTGAATTACTTAGTTTTAATGGATATCCAGAAGAAGGCTATAATCAACTTGAATGGACTACAGCCACAGAAATTAATAATGATCGTTTTATTATTCAAAAATCTCATGATGGAGTTCTGTTTCAATATGTGGATGAAATAGAAGGTCAGTCTAATTCTAACGAAAGTGTTCAATATAGTTATATAGATGAAAATATTAATAATGGAATTTTATATTACAGATTAAGACAGGAAGATTATGATGGATCTTATACCTATTCAAATACAATTGCTGTAAAACAATCAATTAATGCTGAAGTTTCATTTTTCCCGAACCCAACTAAAGGAAATGTTAAACTAAACTTCGTTTCAAAAAGCGATGAAGAGATTACCATTACAATTAGCTCCGCTTTTCAGCAAATACATCAACAAAAAATCGCATTTCCAAGAGGCAACCATATTTATAACATTGATGTCTTTAAAGAACTAGCTCCAGGGTTTTACATTGTAAATGCAACTGATACTAATGGAAACACTATTAAAACAGAGAAAATAATAAAACATTAATGAAAAGAGTAATAAACACTGTGTTTGATTCAATGTATAGAAGTAATGACGAAATTTATATGACTGAAAAATTTGTAATAAGCTTTATTACAATTATTGTACTAATATCAAGCTTAGGACTTTCCTCTTTATCATTTTAATACTATTCTTTTAAGATTAATAGACTGTAATTAAAAGAATACTTAATGGCTATCAATATTGATAGCCATTTTTTTATTTCAATACTCAACGAAAGCTCAACAACCCAGCCCTTCACACCCCTTTAATATTGATGAAAAACAAGATGACTGATTTATATATTATTCAATCCTTTTTAAACAATCACGCTATACCGTGAGGAATTAGCTTTCCTTCTATCATATTTTCGTTCAGGTAAATCGATAATTTTTATGTTTTCTAAAACATTCAACATCGATTAAATTAAAACGGAAATTAAATATGAAAATCTTTATCTCAAAAATTACAATAATATTTATTGTTTTAACTACATTAATTAGCACAAATACGTTTGCAAACCATATACCTGGAGGAAACATCACCTACACCTGTAATCCTGGAAACCCACTAGAATACACGTTTACTTTTACAATTTTCAGGCTTTGTCCAGGAACCCACCCTACAACTATGAGTGCAGCAAATTTCACTTTAACAAATAGCTGTGGTCTACCAAACCCGGCCGTACCAACATTTAATCAAATTGGAGTTGAAGAAGATGTAAATCAATTGTGTGCCTCAGCTACTAGTAATTGCTCTGGAGGTACAGATCCCGGTGTTTGGAAATATACTTATGAGGCTACAATAATTCTACCTGCTGATTGCGACAGTTGGAACCTAGCTTTTGAATTGTGTTGTAGAGATGTTAGTTCTAACTTAACGGGGGCTGCAGCAAATGACATGGCCTGCTCAACTACAATGAATACATTTACAGCTCCATGTAACAATTCCCCTATTGTAACTGCACAACCAATACCTTATGCCTGTACAAATACTGATGTTACTTATTGCTTAACCATTGCTGACCCTGAAGGAGATAGCACCTATTTTTCAATGGTTGCACCAGCCGGCAATGCTCAAACTCCTATTGCCCATTTAGCAGGCTTTACTCCTGCTACACCCTTAAACAACTTTGTACTAGATCCTTTAACTGGTTGTATTACTTTTAATCATCCAAACATAGGAAACTATGTAGTGGCTGTTCAAATTAACTCTTACGATG
>JAQXDJ010000225.1 GCA_029251425.1 Vicingaceae bacterium | reverse complement strand
CTTAACACTAAAGTATGACGAGTATGGATATGTTATGAATACTTCATGCCTGAATTTTTATGAGTTTGAGGCAGATATCTTAAGGTTGAAAGATTGCTCTTTTAATAGTAAGAATGGATTTAATTTTTACGAAGGAAATGCAAAAAGTATTTCAATAAATAATTGTTCTTTTAATTTAAGTAATGACGAAGAGGTGTTAGAGAATTATTATGATGCTATTCATATTGCTCACTGTACTGTTGATGACTTTAGTGTTAAGGGTGTTGATGTAAAAGAAATTGGAGATAGTGAGGTACCTTCTCTAAATATTCTAGGAGTAATAATGAAAAAAATGTCTATTCTTAATTCTAATATATCATCGGTTGGTTTTGAAGAAGTTAATATTAAAGAAAAGCTTGATATAGATAATTTAAAATCATTGTCATACGGGTTTAACGGGTTTTATTTTCCTGAAGATGAAACTAGCATGAGTTGGGATAATTTTGAAGGAAACAAAATTCATATTATAGATAATTATAATGCCACACATGATACTATAGCTCAAGATGGATTTTTGTTTAGAAAGTTTTTAAAATTTTATAATAACCTTTTCCATATGTATAAAGATCAAGGCGATTTAGAGTCTGCTAATGGTTGTTACGTTGAAATGAAAGATTTAGAAACTCGAAGGTTGAAGTACCTTAATGAAACCGAAGGAGGTTCAACCTATTTCTTAAATTACAACTTAAACCGTTTCCTAAAATATTTTGCTGAATATGGAACAAGCCCTGTTCGTTCGGTACAAATAAGTGGTTGGGTAATTTTAATATTTGCTTTTTTCTACTTTTTCTTTTACAGTGAGTGGGATAAAATAAATCGTAAGTTTTTAATGGAAAAGAGTGGGGCATTAATCGGCTATTTTAGATCAGAACAAAAGTTAGAAGATTTATATTCTGACACCCACAAAGAAGACTTAAACACTTTTAATGAGTTTAAACAAAACTTAAAGGATAGTAAAACAGAAGTACCTTTCTTTTTTATGTTGTTTTTAAAACCATTGTATTGGGTGGCAGTTATCAAACATAAGTTTAACAAGTCATTATATAAGCGTATAGAGTTTTTACAAGGGCGTTGGGTAGATTTAACCTCAGGTAAAAAGTTCTTTTTAGGAACACTTACTTTCTTGGCAATTTTAACCTATGGTTTATATTTAGTAGCCATTAGGAGTTTAAACAGTTTAATACTCTCTATTAACACATTTACAACCTTAGGTTTTGGAGACATACCAGTGGTTGGTATTTCGCGTTACGTAGCCATTTTAGAAGGCTTTTTAGGTTGGTTTTTACTAAGCATATTTAGTGTGTCGTTAATCTCTCAAATCTTACAGAACTAATTATTGCTTTCGGTAGAGAAGCCAACTAGTTTATCGAAATCTTGATTAAACTCTCTGTGGTAAACTAATATGGTGTAGTCGTTTTTAGTTTCATAATGAGAACCTTCAACAATTGATAGGTCGCCTGTGTTTTTAGAGCCATCTTTTACAAAGCAATATTGGTAATCGTAATACCCTTGTTTTAAAAGTATCTCTTTGTTGTAGTATTGGTTAATAGTGTCATAATCTAATTTTAATTCTTCTTTAAATTTCCAATCAGAGAACTTTCCAAATAAATAAAGATTGCCATCCTTTATTGGGGGAGCATAGGGTAATTTAAAATGAATTTTAATATAGTCAGCTTCGGTTTCGCTGTTTTCACCTTCATTGCGTTTTACTAAGAAATTACCGTTTAAATCTGGCTGCTGATAATATTGCTTAAAAGACCTTCTTTCATCATCTAAAAGATAAGCGTGATTTAATTTATCATAAACTTCAAATTGTATTTTTTTAATTCGAATGGTTTGGTATCTAATGCTTTTTAAATCAAAAGCTCGAAACTCATTTCCTCCATCAAATACATTTTCACTGTTGTTGAAATCGTAGTTTAACTCAGTGTCATTAATAAATTTAGGTTGTAAACCTGTAATGGCATTGTCCCAACGGTAGTTTTGCATTAAAACAACGTTCAACCTACCAAAAGGGTCTTTGATGTCATATCCAGCGTGGTCAATCATAAAATCAACTTCTTGTCTAAAATAACTTTCATTAACATCTGTTGCTCTCTTAATGTTCATAGATATAGAAACTTGATTTTCATAAATCATAAAACGTTTAGTTAAAACAGGATGTGCTGCGTCATTAACCTTGTAAACCATGATGATGTAATTGCCCGATTGGGTAGGCTTCATATTTTCATTAGGAATG
>JAQXDJ010000220.1 GCA_029251425.1 Vicingaceae bacterium | reverse complement strand
AAAAAATATTTTGATTTTAACTCTTAAGGCTTTAATATTGTATCTGTATTATTTGGTATAACACCATTTTATAATGAAAAAATTTTTATCCATATTACTATTATCTCTCTTTGCATTACAAGTTAATGCTACTGGAGTTATTGTTTTAGAAGGCCATTACCAAGGTAAAAACCTATATGTTCAAAACCCATTTGCTGAAAACGGTGTAGGTTTTTGTACATTCGAAGTAACAATTAACGGAGAAGTAACTACTGACGAGGTCAACTCTAGTGCATTTGAAATTGATTTTTCTATCCGCCAATTAAAAATTGGAGATCCGGTAATTGTTAAGATCAAACATAAAGATGATTGTAATCCAAAAGTTTTAAACCCAGAGGTTTTAAAGCCAAAAAGCACTTTCGAAATTGTTTCAATGAAAGTTTCTAAAGATGGAAATTTTGATTGGACATCAAAAGGAGAAACAGGGAAACTAACTTATATTGTTGAACAATTTAGATGGAACAAATGGATTAAAGTTGGCGAAGTTGATGGAAATGGGAATGCTGCTGAAAGCAACTACAAATTTAAAGTTACTCCTCACTCTGGAGAAAATAAATTTAGAGTTAAGCAAGTAGATTACTCTGGTAAACCTAGATATTCTTCGGCTTCTAGATATCTTTCTACTTTAAGTGAGATTACATTTAGTCCTAAAAAAGCAAAAACAGATGTAATGTTTACAGATCAAACTTTATTTGAAGTTTATGATAGCTATGGAAACATTGTTAAAAAAGGATTTGGAAACAAAGTAAATATTTCAAACTTAAAAAAAGGTATTTACTACCTTAACTACGATAACAAAACTGATACTTTCGTTAAGAAATAACACAGTTAAAATATAAATTTAAGTCCCGTTTTTACGGGACTTTTTTTTGCTCAAAATATGGATAAAATAGAACACATCGGAATAGCAGTAAAAGATTTAGAAGCTGCCAATGAAGTTTACACTAAACTATTTGGAAAAGCTCCATACAAAACCGAAGCAGTAGAAAGTGAAGGTGTTTCAACCTCTTTTTTTAAAGTTGGTGAAAGCAAAATAGAACTTCTTGAAGCAACAAAAGAAGACAGTGCAATTGCAAAGTTTATTACTAAAAAAGGAGAAGGCATCCACCATATTGCCTATGCAGTTAAAGACATAAAAGCAGAAATGAAACGAATGAAAGGTGAAGGGTTTATTGTTTTAAATGATGAACCTAAAAAAGGAGCAGACAATAAATTAGTTTGTTTTTTACATCCAAAATCTACCAACGGAGTATTAATTGAGCTATGCCAAGAAATTAGCGAATAACTCCTCTACTGGTTTGTCATTAATATGAAACGTTTTGATGCCTAATTGTTTCGCTCCTTCAAGATGTTGAATAGAATCGTCTAAAAAAAGTGTTTCCTCAGCTTTAAAATTGTTTTGATCTAACACAAATTGAAACACATTGGCATTTGGTTTCCTAAAACCAATTTCATTAGAATAATAAACATTCTTAAAAAGAGGCGACAAAGAAGTTTCGTCAATATCTTTTTTAACTGTTTTAAGAAACGATCTTACGTGAGTTTCATTTGTATTACTTAATAATACGATGGAGAAATCATCTTTTAACCTTAACAACAATTCTTTCCTTACATCTGGAAAATTTAACAACATTGCATTCCACGCAGTAATTAAATCTTCGTTTGATTTATCAATTCCTGACACGACTTTAATTTGAGCACAAAATTCTGCTTCTGAAATTTTACCAATTTCAAAATCATCAAATAATCCAACTTGCTTTGCTTTGTTATAATACCCTTTAAAATCAGTAACTCCCAATTCAACAAAAGCTTGTTGCGTTAAATTAAAATCGAGGTTAAGTAATACTCCCCCTAAATCGAAAATGATGTTTTTTATTCCTTTTAATTCCATAAGTAAACAAAACTAATAAAATAGTAAAGTTTATTATTGGTTAAATCCTAACTTATCCGTAAAATTGCAGTCTAATTCTAATTAAATTTAGAATGGGCCTATAGCTCAGCTGGTTAGAGCACCTGACTCATAATCAGGTGGTCCGGGGTTCGAGTCCCTGTGGGCCCACCATCATTCAAACCAGTAACATCAAGATGTTACTGGTTTTTTTCTTTATAAATGTGGTCCTCTTATATCTCTTGGTAGGATTTCAGGGTAGGAACTGTATATTTTATAAGCAAAAAAATGAGAATAAAAAAAGGCCTGATTTTACATCAGACCTCATTCCCTCCAAAACTCTCATTCAACTAAATATTTTCATTTTTAACCCTTTAGCTAATATTTTTTTATCATAATAATAATCTTCTAATATTTCTATCCCAGAATGGGAAGTAAATTCAATTATATCATCACCAACCTCCATCGAAAGGTAGGTTATATAAGTTTTCCTGAGAGCCCCTAATGTTAAATGTTCAACCCCAGGAAATGCTTGTTTATAGTAGTGACTAAACCCTCTTGTCAAATCCTTCATCATAGTATTAACAATGGCGGTTCTATTAGGCTGTATTATGAACTGGTCTTTACCTGCAAACTTCTCCCACCCAAGTTCTTTTAATAATATAGCCAACTCTTCATGAACTGGTATATGCTTCTTTTTATATTTCTTTTTTGTAATTCGTTGAACCTTAATATTGTCTGTAATAATCATAAATTCATCTGATTTACCAACCCTTACCACATCCTTCCATTCCAAAGTAAGATACTCCTCACGTCTAAGCCCTGTTTGTAAGGCTAACTTAAAAGCATCTACTAAATAAGGTTTATATCTATTTTTCCTTTTAGTAGTTTCTCCATTCAAATATTGATATGGACTTGTAGTCCCCACAGCCTTGCATACTCCAGTAAATTCTTCGCAAGTAATTGCACGTACATTATTTTCAACTTGAACAAGAGGAATGTCTTTAAAGAAATTTACCATGTCCACTTTCATTCTTTCTTTAACAAATTCTACCCATAGCCTCATTATAGTCAACGGAGCATTCCAACTCCCCTTAGAGTAATGACTTTTAATCTCTTTCTCCCAAAAGCTAACATGTATTCCGATAATTTTTGAGATTGGCATTGTCTCTATGTTACACCTGTTCTTTGTTAAAATATCCATAAATTGCTGAAGGTAGAACTGAATACTATCTAAATAATTCTCGCTTAGATTGCAGGTTATATGTGAAAATTCCCCAAGACCATACTTATATTGCATAAACTTTTCCGCAGCCTCAACTACACTCAATTGTTGCGGGTCTAATCCTTCAGATGGCTCAACAACCAGATTATCTATTACTCCAGTTTTAACATCAGCTTTAAATTTTATTGCAATAACAAGTGCTTCATCATAACTTCGGGTTTCATGTTTTTTTGAAATGGATTTTTTTATACCAGGCTTATAAACTATAGACTTGTAACTCTGCTTTTCACCACCATGCTTGCAACTATTAATAGTGTTAACAGTAAAGGACATATCACAATCCATACAATAGACTTTTAAACCGTATTTATTAGTTCTTAGTTCTAAATTCATCATATCAATTACTTATTAAAAAAACGTTTAGTATTATTATCAACTCTTACTTTAGCTGCTTGGACAGTTGGAGGAAAAACTTCAAAAACAGCCTTAACCATTTTTTTATTTTCTGCTAATACCTCAAACACCTTAAACCATCTCTTTGGAAATTTCTTTTTTAAATCTTTCGCCATTTCTAAGCACTCGTAAAACTCAACTTCCCATAGGCTAACAAAATTATCTCTACCTTCACGTATATAAGGAATACCCCTTACATTTAACCACTTTTTTGCAGCTCTACTATCAGGAAGCTTTAGCTTTTCAGCCAATTCCGTTAGAGATATTTTTTTTGTTAATTCAAACATTTTTTATTCTTAATGGTTGTTGCTATATCAAATCGTATCAGAAATGTTACAAAGGATTTAATTTTAGAGCTTGAATTTTCCATTCCTTCCTGTTCATTACAATGCTTATAATTGATTTCTTTTTCATGATACTATATCAACTCTAATCAGAAATGTTAAGCTACTGATATACTGAGGTTTATGAATTCATCTTTCCGCCACCTTATAATTGATACAGAAATGGATGGATATTTTTTTGAAAGCTGAACAAAAAAGAATATGATTTGGCTATTTAATAGCTTACCATTTAAATACTCTATTTTTGATTTAAAATATAAAAGTGGTTATCAATTAATTTAAACATAGACTAAGTATGACTGAACCGAAAGAATTTGAACAATTATTTTCTTATGTGGTGAACCTTACCGCATTCGATGGTAATAGATGGCATAATGAGAATTACAATGATACTGTTGAATCATTTCAAGGAAGCACATTTGATGAAATAGACCTATGTAGGTCCCAAGCTCTTGATTTTATAATTGAGCTGGATAATATTATTCAATCAGAGAAATATGTTGAGCTTAAGAATTATGGACTTTCTCAAGAAATAATTGGTCGTATTGAAAAGTCTGAAGACAAGGCAGTCGAAATCTTATTTATAACTGATGAAGTATTTGATGAAAAGATATATACCACTTCCCTTATTGAAATGCTTGAAGGACTTAATAATGAAAGCCAACAATTTGAGCGGTTAGGCAAGAATGGGTTAAATAAACAAAGAGTGAGTCTGGTGCACGAGGGTGAAAAGTATAATGTTTTATTTAGTGATTTTCTTCAGATTGAAAAGAAATTAATAAGTAATGGGTATAAGAAATGATAAGAGGCTCTTTTGAATTCTCATAATGCATTTTCAGTTAGTTGCAAACATCAAGTGTTGCAAATGCCTTTAAGCATTTAATTTTTTTTGGAGTTGCCCAAGAATAATACTCTTTGATAACAACTACAATGCTACAGCCTGCATATTGAAAATCTTTTTTTAGAACTATTTTGTTATGCTTTGGTGATTTTTTCCACCCATCTAAAATAGCTTCTGGTAAATCTGAAGCCATATAATTTGAAATTTTAGCAACTCCTGATACAGTTTCACCCCACGCATCAGCTGATGAATTTTCATAATGTTGAAATCGGTCAACTGGATTATCTATCTCAACGAAATCTTCTAAATCCAATCTCTCAAAATGACTTACAGTTGTTTTTAAACTGTCATAATTTAAAAGAATTAAATATCGAGAATGATGTTCAGCCATCCTGAACAAATTATCGCTCCAGGTTAATTCCTTTATACTATTCTGTTGTCTATATTCATTGATTAACCTAAACAAAGAAGAGTCTATGCTCGTTTGAGCAAACAATGTTGATGCAGACAAGAAGAGAATTAATAACATGGAATTGGATTTCATATGTCCATATCAATTGAAATCAGAAATGTTACTTAACAACATTAAGAGTTCCAATAATATGAAACAATAACAGTAAATAGGCGTTAACTATATAGAAGCAAAAAACAAACTTATGTCCGAATTAGATGGTAGAAATATAGACAACACACATCCCGAAAAATTAAAAAGACTGGAGAGGGAAGAGATTGAAAATAGAATTCTATTCTATCGAAAGAAAAAAGAGTTTTGTGGAGTAAGTGCTGCCTTCTTTTTATTTGTAAGCATTCTGATACTTATGAATACCGAAATAATGAATCTATACTTCAGTATTGTTCCAGCTACAATTTCTTTGATATTTGGCATCCTTTGGCTC
>JAQXDJ010000216.1 GCA_029251425.1 Vicingaceae bacterium | reverse complement strand
TATTATTCGTTCTTATTTTATCTTTTTTGTCTGATTTATCTGCTCAAACTCCAGAAAAAAAAGGTTATCGTAAAAAGTGTAAAATAGATTCTAAAAGACAAATAATAGAATTACATAAGGGAGCTTTATTTATTCGTCTTAAACAAAAACAAAAATCTATTGACGCTTTAAGGAAAAAAGGCCAAGAAAAATTGGCTAATAAAATTGAGTTAAAACAAAAAAATAGGAATTCTTATATTGTTGATGCTTTTAAATCTAGATTTGATTTTTGTCCTATTTATTTTTTTTATAGTTCTGATTCAAAACATGTTCGCAACAACGATTTAGATAGTATATCTTTTTTAAATGACAGCCTCCAAATAGATTTTTCAATTATAGTAAATGACACTAACTTTTATATTGCTGAATTTGGACACATAGAACCCGAAGAAACATTCACTTATCAATCTTCTACGCATTTACCCAAAGGTGAAACAAGAGCAACTTATAGTGGTGGTAGTGACTTTAGCTTTAAAGCAGTAACAGTTAAGACCAAAAACTTCAAGCAATTAAAAGAACCCTTTCCTTATTACAGTAAAGAAAAATCTGGTTCAAATAAAAGAGCTAACATAAATAATGCTGTTTCGAAGCTAAATTTAAGCTTAAAAAAATTTTACGATAAGCAAGTAAAATAAAAAAATCTAGTTTTTCAACTCAACTGCCAACAATGTATTTTTTAATAAACTAGCTATTGTCATTGGACCAACTCCTCCAGGAACAGGAGAAATAAATGCACACTTAGACGCTACCTCATCAAACTTAACATCTCCTAATAATTTAAATCCAGATTTTCTTGAAGCATCTTCAATTCTATGAATTCCAACATCAATTACTGTTGCGCCTTCTTTAACCATATCTGCGGTAACAAATTCTGGTTTTCCAATAGCAACAATTAAAATGTCCGCAGCTTTTGTAATTTCGGCTAGGTTTTGAGTTCTACTATGTGTTAATGTTACTGTACAGTTTCCAGGGTAAGAATTACGTGCCATTAAAACACTCATTGGAGAACCAACAATATGACTTCTACCAATTACAACACAATGTTTTCCTTCTGTTGGAATATTATAATGCCTTAACATTTCAGTTATTCCATAAGGTGTTGCTGGTAAAAAACTTGGTAAATGCAATAACATTTTACCTAAACTTACAGGATGAAATCCATCTACATCTTTTTCTGGAGCAATAGCCTCTGTTACTTTTTGCTCATCAATGTGATTAGGCAATGGCAATTGAACGATAAAGCCATCTATATCTGAATTGTTATTTAGTTTTTCTATCTCAGCTAATAAATCAGCTTCACTAATATCACTTTCTAATTTTACTAAAGTAGAGTTAAAACCTACCTTTTCACAAGCTTTTACTTTTGCATTTACATAAGTTCTACTTGCTCCATCTTCACCAACTAAAACTGCTGCTAAATGAGGTGTTTTCACCCCTTTTGATTTTAGTTTTTCAACCGCTATAGCAATCTCTTCTTTAATTTTATTTGAGACTTCTTTTCCGCTTACAATTGTTGGTTCCATGGTCTATGTTTTAAATTATCTTTTTGGCATATTCTGCATCATCTTAGCCATCTTCTTCTTATCTCCCATCATCCTCATCATCTTGCTTGTCTGATCGAATTGCTTCATTAGTTTGTTTACATCCTGAATAGAAGTTCCACTTCCATTCGCCAACCTTTTCCTTCTGCTTCCATTCAACACTTTAGGATTAGCTCTTTCGTAAGGAGTCATTGATTGGATAATTGCTTCAATCCCTTTAAACGCGTCATCATCAACATCCATATTCTTCATCGCTTTCCCTACTCCAGGAATCATCCCCATCAAATCTTTTACATTACCCATTTTTTTAATCTGAGCAATCTGAGCCATAAAATCATCAAAATCAAACTTATTCTGAGAAATTTTCTTTTGTAATTTTCTTGCAGCTTCCTCATCGTATTGTTCCTGAGCACGCTCAACTAAACTTACAACATCTCCCATTCCCAGGATTCTGTCAGCCATTCTTTCTGGATGGAAAACATCTAATGCTTCCATTTTCTCTCCAGTACCAATAAATTTAATTGGTTTATCTACTATATTTCTAATAGATAAAGCAGCACCACCTCTTGTATCACCGTCTAACTTGGTTAATACAACCCCATCAAAATCTAATCTATCATTAAAGGCTTTTGCTGTATTCACAGCATCTTGCCCAGTCATAGAATCTACAACAAACAACGTTTCTTGTGGATTCACAGTATTCTTAACCTCTGCAATTTCGGTCATCATTTGCTCGTCAACAGCTAAACGACCGGCAGTATCAATAATCACTACATTATGCCCATTACTTTTTGCATGTGCTACGGCTCTTTTTGCAATATCAACTGGACTTTTATTTTCTTTATCACTCCAAACCTCAACACCAACTTGTTCTCCTAAAACATGCAATTGATCTATTGCAGCAGGTCTGTAAACATCACCAGCGACTAATAAAGGGTTTTTACCTTTTTTAGTTTTAAGATGTAAAGCTAATTTTCCAGAAAAAGTTGTTTTACCAGACCCTTGTAAACCTGCAACTAATATTATTGCAGGATTTCCAGTAATGTTAATTTCAGAAGTTCCTCCCCCCATCAATTTGGCTA
>JAQXDJ010000213.1 GCA_029251425.1 Vicingaceae bacterium | reverse complement strand
ATCAAGCACTTGTCAGTAGGAGATAGTTGTCATTTTATAGTTCCTACAGAACAAGTAGTTACTATTTTTCATCCTTTAAAGCTTAAAAATGTAAAAACTAAAGAGTTATCTGTTTACATTAAACTAGATAATGTTTTTGATGAAGAATTAGATCAAGAAATGGTTGAGCAACATATACTTAAATCTTATTTAAAGAAATTTAAAACAAAAGCCTATCAGAATTTATACATGAAAACTATAGAGGCAGGTACTGGAAAAGAAGTAGAAGTTGGAGATGAAATAACAATAGCTTACAAAGGTTACTTTTTAAATGGGTTAGTGTTTGATAATATATCAGGTAAAACATCCTTTACATTTACTTATGGATCTCAAGGTCAGGTTATAAAAGGATTAGAAATAGCAATAAAGCTAATGAGAGAAGGTCAGAAATCAAAAATAATCATACCTTCGCAACTTGCTTTTGGAGAGCTAGGGTCAACAACATTAATTGTGCCTGCTTACACAACAGTAGTATATGATTTAGAAGTAATTAAAGTAAATTGAATAACTTAAAATAAATAATAAAAAGAATGAAAAAAGTAACATTATTGGCAATTGCCTCAGTAACATTATTCGCTTGTGGCGGAGGAGAAGGAACAACTAACGTATCATTAACATCTAATATTGATTCAGTAAGTTATGCAATAGGAACAAGTCAAGCAAAAGGTTTGATGGCACAAGTTCCAGAATTAAATGTGCCTGCATTTATGAAAGGATATAATGATGTTGTAGATTCTAGTGATTTGATGATTACAGAAGCTGATGCCCAAGTGATTTTACAAGCATTTGGTCAACAAAAACAAGCTGAAGCAGCAGCAAAACAACAAGAAGAGCAAGCAGCAATGTATGCTGGAGTTCAAGAAGAAGGACTTAAGTTTTTAGAAGAAAATAAAGCAAAAGAAGGAGTTCAGGTAACTGCTAGTGGTTTACAGTATGTTGTTCTTAAAGAAGGGGCTGGAGCTCAGCCAACAGCTGAATCTAATGTTACTGTTCACTATCATGGAACAACTCCTGATGGAACTGTATTTGATAGTTCAGTTGATAGAGGAGAAACTATTTCTTTTGCATTAAATCAAGTAATTCCTGGTTGGACTGAAGGAGTTCAATTAATGAAAGAAGGAGCTAAATACAAGTTTTTTATTCCTCAAGAATTAGCTTATGGAGCTAATGCTCCACAAGGTGGGCAAGGACCAATTAAGCCTTATATGCCTCTAGTGTTTGAAGTAGAGTTATTTAAAGTAAATTAATCTGGTATGAGTTTTGTCATACGAGCTGAGTCTATGCTGAGCGTAGTCGAAGTAAAGTATAAAAAACTATAAACAAAACAGAATTATGAAAAAACAAATTTTAAAAATCGGATTGATGGCATTGGCAATCACTTTTATTAGTGTTGATGCTAACGCACAAAAGAAGAAGAAAAAAAATAAAAAAGAAAAAATGGAAGAAACAGCAACAAAAATAGAGCTTAAAACAGAGGTTGATTCTGTAAGTTATGCTATTGGAATGAATATGATTGAGAGTATTAAAAGAGACTTCCCTGAAGCAAATTTTGATGCATTTTTAGCTGGAGCAAGAGCTGGAGCTGACAATGATACAAATGCTTTAATTAAGAAAGAAGAATTAGAAGGTGTAATTGCTACTTACTTTCAAAAGAAACAAGCTGAAGCACAAGCAGCACAGGCTGGTGACGTTGAAAAATTTAAAGCTGAAGGTCTTAAGTTTTTAGAAGAAAACAAAGGTAAAGAAGGTGTTGTAACTACTGCTAGTGGTTTACAATATGTTGTGATGACAGAAGGAACGGGTGATGCTCATCCAACAGCTACATCTAATGTAGAAGTTCATTATCATGGTACAACTCCTGATGGAACTGTATTTGATAGCTCTGTAGATAGAGGACAAACAATTTCTTTTGGATTAAACCAAGTAATTAAAGGTTGGACTGAGGGAGTGCAGTTAATGAAAGTAGGATCAAAGTATAAATTCTTTATTCCTCAAGAATTAGCTTACGGAGCAAATGCTCCACAAGGTGGGCAAGGGCCAATTAAGCCTTTTATGCCTTTGGTATTTGAAGTAGAATTATTTAAGATTAACGATTAATCTTAATACATAAATTTAAAAATAGCGCTGCATTTTGTAGCGCTATTTTTTTTGATATAATAATTAACGTTATGGCAAAAGAAATTACAACAGAATCAGGGTTGAAATATATTATTACGAAGCACGGGAAAGGAGAGCGACCAGTTAAAGGAAGTCGAGTTCGAGTGCATTATACAGGGAAATTACCTGATGGACAATTGTTTGATACTTCTCGAAAAGGAAAAGCTTTTGCTTTTTGTTTAGGTTTAGGTGAAGTGATTGAAGGTTGGGATGAAGGTATTTCCTTACTCAGAGTTGGTGATGAAGCTACGTTTACTATACCAGCTGATTTAGCTTATGGTGATGATGGAGCAGGGCCACTAATAAAAGCTGGAGCTACATTAATTTTTGATGTTGAATTGATGGGGTTTAGATAGGATTAATTTAAAATTAAAAAGCCCAACTCTAACAATAAGAATTGGGCTTTTTTTGTAGTTGAAATTCAATTACATAATAGCGTCTAATTTCTCAGTTAATTGTGCTTTTTGTGCAGCGCCAACTTGTTTGTCAACTACTTCACCATTCTTCATAAATAAGATAGTAGGAATATTTCTAATTCCAAATTTAGAAGCAACCTCAGGGTTGTTATCTACATCAACTTTACCAACTATTGCTTTGCCTTCGTAATCATTAGCGATTTCTTCAACAACAGGCCCAACCATTCTACATGGTCCACACCATACTGCCCAAAAATCAACCAATACCGGTTTGTCTGAGTTCATTACTAATTCTTCAAAATTTGCGTCTGTTATTTCTAATGCCATAGCTCTTTATTTTTATTA
>JAQXDJ010000017.1 GCA_029251425.1 Vicingaceae bacterium | reverse complement strand
AAAACAGCCGCTATTAAAATTCTTTTCATCCCTTTTATTTTTTTTTGATTTAAAGTATTACGAAACTACTCATTCCTACCCTATCAAAAAATGATGAAATACATGAATGGTAATATTAGAATACAAAAGGTAATTTTAAAGTAAAACAGATTTCAAATTCATTCTATAAACCTAACAATATAATGCAACATTTTTAGTTACATTTGAAGCCCAATAAAATGAACTGATTTAGTGCCTTTAAACAAAATACTTTATACCATTATTTTGATGCTTTTCTCTCTTGGGATTTATGCCCAAGAAACTGCTACCGTTTCTGGTACGCTTAAAAATGAGAAAGGTGAAGCATTAGAAAATGCAAACATTGCTATTGTTGGTGTTGCAGGTGGTACTAAAACAGATAGAAAGGGTAAGTTTTCGTTAAATATTCCTGCAAACCAACCGGTTAAGTTGGGTATAACTTACATTGGTTTTACCACAGTTATTAAAACATTTAACCTTCAACCAAACCAATCTGTTGAGTATTCCCCAAAAATGAAGGCTTCTGCTACTCTAATTCCTGATTTCGTAAAGGAAGTTGAAGGGAATAGAAACGGAACAATGGTTAAAATAAAACCAAAAATTGCTACTCAGTTCACCAGCGCTTCTGGTAGTTTTGAAGCCATATTAAAAACATTACCAGGTGTTACTTCAAATAATGAGTTAAGTTCATCTTACTCTGTTAGAGGTGGTAATTTTGATGAAAACCTAGTTTATGTAAACGATATTCAAATTTATCGTCCTTTTTTAATTAGAGCCGGAAGACAGGAAGGATTAAGTTTCATTAATTCTAATTTAGTTTCTGATATAAAATTTTCGGCAGGTGGTTTTGATGCTAAATATGGCGATAAAATGTCGTCAGTTTTAGATGTTACCTATAAAGAACCCGAAGATTTTGCAGGTTCATTTTCTGTAAGTTTACAGGGAGCCTCTTTTCATATTGAAGGTGCTAGCAAAAACCACCGACTAACCTACTTAACCGGAGTTAGATACAAAACCAATCAATATGTTTTACAAAGTTTAGATACTGATGGAGAATATAGACCATCTTTCTTTGATGTACAATCCTACTTAACTTATGATATTTCTGAGAAATGGGAAATTGGTTTTTTAGGGAACATTGCTCAAAACAAATACAACTTTATTCCTAGAGATAGAGAAACAGAATTTGGAACAATTAACCAAGCCTTACAATTAAGTGTCTTTTTTGATGGACAGGAAATAGATCAATTTCAAACTTATTTTGGAGCTATTAGTAACACATTTACTCCAAAAGCTGGAACTGAACTAAAGTTTATCACTTCAGCTTTTAGTACACTAGAGGATGAAAGTTTTGACATTGAAGGCGCATATCGAATTAATGAATTAGAAAGAGATTTAAGTAGCGATGAGTTTGGTGATGTAAAATTTAATAGAGGAATAGGCTCTTTTTTAGATCACTCAAGAAACACATTGGATGCTTATGTTTTAAACACCGAACATAAAGGAAAGAAGATTAAAGGAAATCACACTACTTTTTGGGGGGTAAAATATCAACGAGAAATGATTAAAGATAGAATTAGTGAATGGGGATATGTTGATTCTACCGGTTATTTTATTCCAAGTGCTACCACAGATTCTATTGGCTACACTACTCCGTCTGCTCAAGGAGATAACTTATTAGAACTGAATGAGCTTTTAAAATCTGAAATAAACTTAAACAGTAATCGCTATAGTAGTTATTTACAACGCTCTTGGGCTTGGGAAGATAAAGATAGTGTAAACTATACATTTACAGCAGGTGTTAGAGGTGCTTTTTGGGATTTAAATGAAGAACTAATTGTGAGTCCACGTATGTCATTTTCTTGGCAACCCAACTGGGAAAAAGATTACTTATTTAGAGCTGCTGCAGGTGTTTATTATCAATCGCCTTTTTATAGAGAAATGCGTGATTTTGACGGAAACATTAATAAAGACATTAAATCACAACGCTCTTACCAAATGGTTTTAGGATCTGATAGAAATTTTAAAGCTTGGGGAAGACCATTTAAGTTTACTACAGAAGCTTATTATAAGCACATGGAAAATGTTATTCCTTACGAAGTTGATAATGTTAGGATACGCTACTTTGCTACCAACAATGCTAATGCTTATGCTACTGGGGTTGATTTTAAAGTTAATGGAGAATTTGTAAAAGGAGTTGAATCTTGGTTTAGTATGTCGGTAATGAAATCGGAAGAAAATTTAGTGGATGATTTTTATACTACTTATTTAAACAGCGATGGAGACACAATTATAGATGGTTTTACTCAAAATTCAGTTGTAACTGATAGTATTGTTACTGAACCTGGAAATATTCCAAGGCCTACAGATCAGCGGGTAAGTTTTGCATTGTATTTTCAAGATTACATTCCAAAATTGCCAAGTTTAAAAATGCACATTGCTTTGTATTATGCTACAGGATTACCTTTTGGACCTTCAGATACGCATGACAGATACAAAGCTGTTTTAAGAATACCTGCTTACCGTAGAGTAGATATCGGTTTTTCATACCTATTAAAAGATGCCAAGAAAGAACATAAAGGAAAACTGATTAATGGCTTCAAAAATATATGGCTAAGTGCAGAAGTGTTTAATCTATTACAAATTAACAACGTTATTTCTTATCTATGGGTAAAAGATGTAACCAACAGAAGTTATGCTGTACCTAATTACTTAACATCTCGTCAACTTAACGTAAAGCTTCATTTTGAATTCTGATTGGCTACACGATAATAACAATTATCTTATTTACATTGGTGATGCAATGTGCTCTTGGTGTCATGGGTTTTCTCCAGAATTGGATCAAATAATTAAAGACAACCCAACTTTCGAATTAAAACTGGTTATGGGAGGATTAAGACCTTTTAACACAGAAAAAGCAATAGATATGGCTGACTTTCTAAAATCGCATTGGGTAGAAATTAACGAAAGAACCAATCAACCTTTTTCTTTTGACATTTTAAAAGATGAAAATTTTGTTTACGATACCGAACCAGCATCACGAGCAGTTATAGTTGCTAGAACAATGAAACCTGAAATTGAGTATAATTTCTTTAAAGCAGTACAAATGGCTTTTTATAGAGATAACAAGAACACCAATCTTCTTGAAACTTATTTACCTATTGCAGCGAAATTTGGTTTAGAGCTAAATGCTTTTGAACGCTTTTTTAATGCAGAAGAAATTAAAACAAGAACAAAATTCGATTTTCACCTTTCGCAACAACTAGGTATAAAAGGTTTTCCTTCTTTAGTTCTAAAGCACAAAGGTAATTTTACACAATTATCAAATGGTTACACAACAGTAGACAATGTTAATACTATAATAGGTAAAATTTTAGGGTAAATGCTTTTATTTTCTCTCTTCCAACAAATTTGACTTTCTCGTAGAAAAACACTAACTTCGTTTGACA
>JAQXDJ010000190.1 GCA_029251425.1 Vicingaceae bacterium | reverse complement strand
CTAAAAGAATCAATAAAACCGGATGCTAAAAATTGAGTCACCCATTCCCTCTCCTCTGGTTTAAATCCTGACGTATCTTTGTTTCTTAGTGGATTATGTATATCTATTGATGTATGCACTATATTTACATCTCCTGAAATTAGAAGGTTAGGCCGAGTTTTTTTTAACTCATCTATATACTTTTGAAACTCTTGTAAAAAATCCATTTTATAGTCGTGTCGTAAATCGCCTGAGGAGCCTGATGGGAAATAACAGCTTAAAACTGAAAAATCACCAAAGTCCGCGCGGATAATTCTTCCCTCTCGATCAATTTTCTCAATACCACAACCATATTCAATATGATCTGGATCTGTTTTTGTTAAAATAGCGACACTACTATATCCCTTTTTTTCCGCAGAAAACCAATATGTTTTGTAGCCTTCAAAAACAGCCAAATCCAATTGTTCTTTATGCGCTTTTGTCTCTTGTAAACAAATTACATCTGGATCAACCGATTTAACCCATGTCATCCAGTCCTTTTTTAATGCAGCTCGAATTCCATTAACATTATAGGATATAATTTTTGCCATAATTTCACATATTTAACACGTAAAATTAATAGATTAAAAGTAAATAATTATCAAAACATAAATAAATTACGTTGTCAATATGTATTTTGCTAAAAAATTGAAATTATGGCTAAGGTAAAAACAGCTTTTTTTTGTCAGAATTGTGGAGCACAAGCGCCTCAATGGGTAGGTAAATGTTCGTCTTGTAATGAATGGAATACACTGGTTGAGGAGGTACTTGAAAAATCAAATAAGGCCAAGATTCCATTTTCATCTAATTCGGATAAAAGGGCTGTAAAACCTCAAAAAATTGATGAAATCACTCATTATAAGGAAGACCGAATTGCCTTATCTGACGGCGAACTGAATCGCGTTTTAGGTGGAGGTATTGTTCCAGGATCATTAATTTTATTTGGTGGTGAACCAGGAATTGGTAAATCTACTTTGCTGTTACAAACTGCACTTAAACAACCTAAACTTAAGGTACTTTATATTTCAGGTGAAGAAAGTGAGCAACAAATAAGTATGCGTGCGGACCGAATCGGTAAAAAAGAAGCGAATTGCTATGTACTTACTGAAACGTCAACCACCAATATATTTAGACAAGTTGATGATATCAAACCTGATCTATTAATTATTGATTCTATACAAACGCTTCATACACCATCAATTGAATCTTCCCCTGGAAGTATTTCTCAAGTGAGAGAATGCACAGCTGAAATATTACAGTTTGCAAAACAAACCGCAACACCTGTGTTTTTGATTGGACATATCACTAAAGAAGGTGGTATTGCGGGACCAAAAGTACTTGAACACATGGTTGATGCCGTTCTTCAATTTGAAGGGGATCGAAATCATTTATATAGATTATTACGCACTACAAAAAATCGCTTTGGATCAACGAATGAATTAGGAATATATGAAATGACTGGTACTGGTCTGAGAGAAGTTGAAAATCCTTCAGAAATTTTAATTAGTGGCAACACAGAAAATTTAAGTGGTATTTCAATTGCATCAACAATAGAAGGGATTCGACCTATGCTAATAGAAGTACAAGCCTTAGTGAGTACGGCCGCTTATGGCACCCCACAACGCTCATCTACAGGTTTTGATTTAAGAAGAATGAATATGTTATTGGCTGTACTTGAAAAGAGATGTGGATTTAAATTAGGAGCTAAAGACGTCTTCTTAAATATAGCTGGCGGCATTAAAGTGGATGATCCAGCTATAGATTTAGCAGTAGTTAGCGCAATCATGTCTTCAAATGCAGATATCCCTATAGGTTCCAAGGTGTCTTTGGCGGCTGAGATTGGCCTAAGTGGTGAAATTAGACCTGTGAACAGAGTGGACCAACGTATACATGAAGCACAAAAATTAGGATTTGAAAAAATAATTATCTCAAAATCTAACACTGGTATTAAACCTGAAAATTACGATATTGAGGTCATAAAATGCGGTAAAATTGAAGAGGTGGTACAAAATATTTTTGGGTAAAGAATTTTAGCTAATAAAATACTCATATTTAACGATTTAGATGATTTGTTCTTTTAATTAATAATTGTATATTTACAACTTTATTACCAGAAGATTAACTTCTGGTGTTTTTAACCAAATTACACTTTATTATGAAATTAAAGATCACCTTAATTCTTACTCTGCTCGTGAGTGTCTTATCTGCGCAACAATGGGATAATATTGGCGCCTCTGCTGCCTTTAATAATTTGACGACAGATGGTCAAGATATGACGATTTTGGCTAATGGCCAACCTGTAGTTGCATTCGTGGGTCAAGGCTCTCCAAATATTAAAATTGTAAAGTGGACGGGTGCAGCATGGATTTCTCTTCCAGGGATAAATCCTGGTTTTCCAACCAGTTATTCAGATCTTCAATTGGTAAGTTTTGAAAATACATTGTTTTTAGGTATTAGTAGCTCTGCGGCACCGGGCCAACCATATATGGTTTATCGATTAGATGGCGCCGCATGGACAGATTTAAATGACGGAAGTTTAGGTAGTATAAATTATACTCCTGGAACCGTTAAACTTGCAGTTTCTGATCAACCAAATGATGTCGTTCTTACATTTAGTAGCCCTGATGGGATGAGTGGCGATTTACCAAACGCCTACAAATATGACGGAGCAAGTTGGGATGTTAACTATGGTGATGATTTAAATCAGTTATTTGCAAATGAACTTCCTGGTGAAACCAACTCTGTAGCTTCTAGAATTTTTCATAATGGACCTAAGACCTATTATCTATCCTATCAAACAGAGCCTTTTGGTGGTGCATCAATAACAAATGGTGCACAAAATAAAAATGGAGGGGCTGATGAATTGAGACTTTATAAATCAGATGGGTCATGGGAAGTATTGCCATTTTTAGGTGAAGATTACGTTCAAAATAATCCACTAAATCAATATAGTATTGCAGGAAACCAAGCAGGTGGTTTACCATACATTTCATACTTAGATGCGACAACACCTCATAATATTTTTTTTCAACAACTAGATGGGGCTAATAATTATACCCCGCTACCTTCTTTTGCAATGAGTGCAGGTTATCAAGTTACGGCCCTTGACATGGAGCTAGATAATGTTGACTTTCCTTATTTTGCTGCTTCTGATGATAATGGTGTCAATAAAGTTTTACATTATAATGGTACCGCTTGGGATCAAATCGGTTCAGATTTCACAGGATTTATGGTTGTTGAAGTAGATGTTGAAGTATTTAAAAGCTCAAATAAAGTTTATGTCCTCTACAGTACAGATGGTGGAACAGAGATGAAAGTATTTAATCATTCTCCTTCCGTGTTAACTACACCAACAATAGATAATATTTGTCAAGATGGTGGATTATCAACTGTTGTATCTAGTCTTGAGTTAAATGACCAAGACCACGATAGTGTAAAACTTTATT
>JAQXDJ010000016.1 GCA_029251425.1 Vicingaceae bacterium | reverse complement strand
ACCGTATTTTTTTACAATGTTTTCTGCTCTTAGAATCATAGGTTAAAAATAGTGAATTAAGAATTAACGAATTAAAATTTCTTTTATTTCTCTTTTTTAGCTACCATTTTAGAAATGTAGATACTAAACTCATAAAGGATTAATAACGGAATAGTTAATAAAACCTGACTTGACACATCTGGTGGGGTAATAATGGCAGATAAAACAAGTGTTATAACAATAGCATGTTTTCTATATTTCCGCATAAATTCAGGAGTTAACAATCCTAATTTAGATAAGAAATAGACAATTAATGGTAGTTGAAAAACCAAACCACAAACCAAAGTAACAGTTGTAACTGTAGAAATAAAAGACCCTAAAGTAATTTGGTTTTGAACTTGTTCACTTACTGTATAATTCCCTAAAAACTGTACAGAAAGAGGAGAAACAAAGAAATACCCAAATGAAATTCCTAAGATAAAAAGGATGGAACCAGAAAAGACTAACCCAAGGGCATTTCGTTTTTCTTTCTTTTCTAACGCTGGAGTAATAAATCTCCAAATTTCAAATAAAATGTATGGAAATGCTAAAATAATTCCTGACACTAACGAAACCATGATGTGTAAGGAAAACTGTCCGCTCATGGTAATGTTAATCAAACTAAAATTCATGTCTTTCATGCAGAGCGCATCTCCATTTCCAATTAAATGAGAAAACTTACAAAACAATTGGTAGGTCCAAAATTCTGAGCTTTTTTGAGCTAAAATAACATCATCAAATACAAAACCTTTAAAAATAAAAGCAAGAATTGTAAACAGAATAATAACAATAGCAGAACGAACTAAATGCCACCTTAAAACCTCTAGGTGGTCTAAAAATGACATGTCTCCTTTATTTTGTTGTTCGCTCATTAAGTATATTCTTAATAAAACTTTTTATCTTTTGTAGCCTTAATATCAGTTACAAATTGTTTTATTTTCTGTTCTTCTGATTTTTGACAAACCAATAAAATACCATCAGACTCTACCACAATATAATCGTTTAAACCCTGTAGTACTACGAGTTTTTCTTTAGGAACATTAACAATATTATCAGCAGCATTGTACAACATTACGTTATCTCCAACTACTGCATTTTTATTATTGTCTAAAGGCAAGTGGGTATAAATAGAACCCCAAGTTCCTAAATCTGACCAACCAATATCAGCACTAATAACATGTACATTGGGAGATCCTTCCATAATTCCGTAATCAATAGATATGTTTTCGCAAGTTGGGTAAGCTTCTTGTATAAAATCGTATTCTGCAGGAGTGTTGTATTTGTCTGTACCACTTTTAAAAATTGCATCCATTTTTGGAAGTAAAGTTTCAAATGATTTTTGAATTGTCTTTAAACTCCAAATAAACATCCCTGAATTCCAAGAGAAATCTCCACTAGCAATAAATTCTTGCGCTTTTTCTAAGTTTGGTTTTTCGGTAAATGTTTTTACGGCTTTAATTTCAGAAGTTATATTTTCTAAATATTGGATATACCCATAACCTGTGTCGGGTCTTGTTGGTGTAATTCCTAAAGTTACCAAATCATCATTTTTAGATGTATGATCGAGTGCTAAATTCATTACACGAACAAACTCATCCTCTTTTAAAATTAAATGGTCTGATGGTGCTACAATAATGTTGGCTTCAGGGTTTTTGTTTGCAATCTTATAATTTGCATAAGCAATACAAGGAGCTGTGTTTCTCATTGTAGGTTCACAAATAATTTGCTCATCCGTAATTCCAGCTAATTGTGATTTGGTTAAGTCCTTGTAAATTTCATTGGTAACAATGTAAATATTTTGTTCTGGACAAATCTTTTTAAATCGATTATAAGTTTGCTGAATAAGTGTTTCTCCTGTGCCTAAAATGTCAAGGAATTGTTTGGGTTGTTCGGTTCTGCTCATAGGCCAAAATCGACTTCCGATTCCACCAGCCATTATAACACAATAGTTGTTCTTATTCATACTCATAATCCAAAATTAACTCAATTTATTTAATGCAGCTTTAAGTTTAGTAAACAGCTCGTCAATTTCTTCATAAACGGATGTTCCAACAGATAATCTATACCATGGTGATTTTTTTGAAGCACCAAAAGCATAGAAAGGAACAATTGCTAAGCTAGCCTCATCTAAAAGGTATTGTGTAACATCTGCAGTTGTTTCTAACAATTTGCCTTCAGCAGTTGTTTTTCCAGTTAAATCAAATTTTACGGTTAGGTAAATTGCTGCTTGCGGAGGAATAGACTCAACTATGAATCCTTCTTCTTTTAGTTGGCTAAATCCTTTGTGAAAAGCTGTTAAACGTTTGCTAATGTCATTTTTAAATGAAAATAAATACTCATCTGTAGCATCATCATTATCTAAATATTTTGCAGTAGCAACTTGCTCAGCCTTTGGAGACCAAGCTCCAATATGGCTTAAAATTGCTTTCATTTTCATAATTAGTTTTTCTGGTCCAAAAGCCCAGCCAACTCTAACTCCTGTTGCAGCAAAAGCTTTAGAAATACCATCAATATAAATAGTGTAGTTTTTCATGTCAGGATTGATTGATACAGGGTCAAAATGACGCGTTTCGCCATGAGTCAATGACCAATAGATTTGGTCAAACATTAAATAAACTGGTTTTCTAGAGCTTCCTCTTTTTTTATTTTCTTCTAAAACTAAGTTGCAAATTTCTTCCAAACCACTCTCAGTAAATACTGTTCCTGTAGGATTAAGTGGAGAGCATAGTGCAATTAAATTTGCTTCACTCATATAAGGTTTTAAATCTGCAGCTGTAGGCATAAAATTATTTTCGGCAGTAGCCTCAATCATAATTTGTTTTGCTCCAGTTAAATGACAGTAATGGTTGTTATTCCAAGATGGAACAGGAAATAGTACTGTGTCTTCTGGATCTAATATAGTTTGGTAAGTTGCATAAATTAAAGGTCGTGCACCACCAGAAATTAATATTTGATCGGCATCATATTCTAGTCCTTCTCTTGTGTGTAAATACCGAGAAACAGATTCTCTTAACTCTAAAATTCCATTAGCTGCTGGATAATTTGTTTCATTATTCTGGTATGCAGATACAATTTCGTTTTTTAACTCTGTTGGAATAGGAAAGATTTCAGGATTAAAATCTCCAATAGTCATATTGTAAATTTTCTCTCCTTGTTTAATTTTTTCTTTTACTTCTCCTGCGAGTTTAATAATTTCCGAACCAACTAGGTTTTCTGCCATTTCAGATACGCGTTGGTTGATGATTGGGTCTAATAATGATGAGTTCATTTTGCTTAATTTTTACTTGCACGAAGTTAAATAAAAGCAAAATTAAAGTGCCTGAAAGAATGAAGATTAGTTATTAACAAGTTCAACTTCTGCAACGCCATGTATTAGGTATTCCTTTTTGGTAGAAATCTCTTTACAAACAAATCGAGTCCTTCGTTTTTTTCCTTTTATAAAAACTCTTTTTTCATTAAGTATAAAAGTTGAGTTTTCTTCTATCTCCATTAATGTTAACAAGTTAGAAGGGACATCGTGTTTCTTTAATTCATTAATTAAAGAAAAATCTCGAGCAGAGGATGCTGCTGGGTTTTTCATGTGTATTTCTAGTACTTGTTTGAGGTGTTCTGGAAATACATTCCTAGTTAAGAGAACATTCATTAATGTTGCAAATTCTGTTTTCCATTCAATGCCATGAGCTTTAACTTTATGTTGGTGCTTCAACCAAACTAAAAGGTGAGCAAACTCATGTGTAAGTGTAATTAAAAAAGCATATTCATTCAGGTTAGAATTGACACTTATTCTAGGCTGCTCGTTTTTTAAAGAGCCTCTAAAATCTCCAAACTTGGTTGTTCTTTTTTTTGATATTTTTAAATCAAATGATCTTTGACTAAACCATTTTTTTAAAATAGGGAGACTTGCTGTTGGGACATAATTTTGTAATATCTCAAAATCAATAGTCATAAATTAAGAGAATATGGTGTAAACGAGTAAGCTAGAAAAATAGGCCAAAGCTCCCATATAAATTACTTGAATAATTGGCCATTTAATAGAGTTTGTTTCTCGATAAACAATTGCTAAAGTTGCCATGCACTGCATGGCAAAAACATAAAATAATAATAAAGAAAAAGTAGTCGCTTTTGTGTAAAGCTTTTCTCCAGTTTCTCGATTAGTAGCAGCCATCATTTTCTCTCTGATGGATTTAGTATTGTCCTCATCACCCACACTATAAAGTGTTGCCATTGTTCCAACAAAAACTTCACGAGCCGCAAAAGAGGTGACTAAAGAAATTCCTATTTTCCAATCAAAGCCTAAAGGTTTAATGGCTGGTTCTATGGTTTTACCAATTATTCCAGCATAAGATGCTTCTAGTTTTTCGGCTGCCATCATTGATTGTGCTTCTACATTTGAAACATCATTTAAATCAGCTACACTATATTTTAGTTCTATTTCTTGAAAAGAATTTCCAGGACCATAAGATGATAATACCCACAAAATAATTGAAATTGCGATAATTACTTTTCCAGCATCAAATAAAAATATTTTGACTTTGCTTATAATTTCAAACCCAACATTCTTCCATCTTGGAGCTCTATAAATAGGCATTTCTAAAGTAAACGTACTTTTCTCTTTAGATTTGATGATCAATTTCATAACCCAAGCAGAAAGGAGTGCTGTAGCAAACCCTAATAAGTATAGTCCCATTACTAAAAGTCCTTGTAGGTTAAAAATGCCATAAGCTTCATCTTCAGAAACTACTAAAGCAATAAGAATGGTATAAACAGGAATTCTGGCAGAACAACTAATTAAAGGAGCTACCATAATGGTGATTAATCGCTCTTTATAATTGGCAATTGTTCTTGCGCCCATAATTGCAGGTATTGCACATGCAGTACTACTCAATAAGGGAATTACTGATTTCCCATTTAATCCGAACTGGCGTAAAATTCTATCCATTAAAAAACTTACACGAGCCATATAGCCAGTGTCTTCAAGGATGGTAATAAATGCAAATAGGATAGCAATTTGAGGAACAAAAATGACTATTCCGCCTAAACCAGCTAAGATGCCGTTTACAATTAAGTCATTTAACATTCCTTCAGGAAGTAAATGGTTTACATAGTCGCAGAGAAAAATAAACCCACTGTCAATTAAGTCCATAGGATAAGAAGCCCAAGAGAAAATGGCTTGGAAAATAAAAAACAATAACGCAAAAAAGGTTAAGTAACCATAAACTTTATGGGTAATAATGTTGTCAATTTTTTTTGTGAGCAAGTATGATTTATTCTCACCATTTTTTGTAGTACACTCATTAACTATTTGGTTGATTTTATTAAACCTTAACATGGTTTCATCTACAACATTAGCGGAGTATTTTTTATCAATAAAAGAATGCTCTTTTGGCTTAAATGAATGGATGGCATATTTTAATTCATCAACACCTTTTTCAATTCGGGCATTAATAGGGATGATAGGGCAATTTAAAAGTTTTGAAAGTTTATTTAAGTCAATCTCTTGTCTGTTTTTTTCCAAAAGATCCATCATGTTTAAGGCTAGTATCACTTGCTTGCCTTTATCAATAATTTGAGTAAACAGTAAAAGGTTTCTTTTAAGGTTTGTGGCATCAGCAACAACAACAATAAGATCATTTTTAGTTGTACTTTCTAAATATTTTTTTGCTACTCTTTCGTCTTCAGAATTAGGGTTTAAACTATAAGTTCCTGGTAAATCAACAACACTAACTTTATTATTTTTAAAGGTGTAGCTTCCTGTTTTTTTATCTACTGTTACTCCAGGAAAGTTTCCAATTTTTTGGTTTAAGCCTGTTAGCGCGTTAAATAACGTGCTCTTTCCTGTGTTAGGGTTGCCAATTAATACAATATTTTTTGCTGCGCTACTCAAGAGGTGTTATTACAACTTTATTTCTATTTGTTGGGCATCTGACTTTCTAATACTAATGTAATTTGTTCCAGAAGTTATTAAAATAGGATCCCCTAAAGGAGCAATACGTTCAACTTTAATTTCTTCGCCTAAAATAAACCCCATTGCTAGTAGTTGAATAGCTAAAGATTCATCATTAATTTGTTTAATAACTCCTGCTTGGGTTTCTGTTAGTTGATTTAAAGTCATATCCTTCTTATTTAGAATAAGTCTAAATAGAGTTCAAATGTAGGAGAATAAAAGAACTATATCAAATGATTTTAATCAGAAAAACGGTGAATGCTTAATGTTTTCCAAATTTAGGACAACTATTACATTTGTTTTTGCTCGAATGGCAAGAGCTAAGGGCTATTGTTGTAAAAAGTAGTACTATTAGTAGTAAAATCCTAGAGTTCATAATACAAAGGTAAACAACTTCGCGAATAAATATTTACTTTTATAAATTCAAATGCTATCGACATTTCATCATATCGGAAAGTATTTCCTGTTAGTAGGGAGAACCTTTAAAAAACCGGATAATTTTAAATTAATCCGAAAGCAGATTATTCTCGAAATGTTGAGTTTAGGTATTGGTTCTTTAGGTTTAATTGCAATTATTTCTTTGTTTATGGGCGCTGTTGTAACATTACAGACAGCTTCAAACATGAATAATCCTTTGTTGCCAGGTTATTTAATTGGTTATGCAACTCGAGAATCTTTTATTTTGGAAATGGCTCCAACTGTAATGAGTTTGATATTAGCCGGAAAGATTGGGTCTAATATTGCTTCAGAAATTGGCGCTATGCGTGTTACAGAGCAGATCGATGCGCTAGAAATTATGGGGGTGAATTCTGCCTCTTATTTGATTTTCCCTAAAATTGTTGCAGCCCTTGTATTTATTCCAATAATTGTAATTTATAGTATGTTTTTAGGTTCATTTGGGGGGTTCATCGTAGCAATGTTTAATGAAGGAATGACCATAGAAGATTATATAACAGGTTTGCGATATGATTTTAGAATATTTTCAATTATCTACGCAATGGTTAAGACCTTATTTTTTGCGTTTGTAATTACAACAATACCTTCTTATCATGGGTAT
>JAQXDJ010000185.1 GCA_029251425.1 Vicingaceae bacterium | reverse complement strand
GCTGTAGGTAACACTACTGCTGCAACTGGTAAAGGTTTTGCCATTGCATCTGCTGCTTTAACTTCTTTAGCTTTATTTGCTGCTTATGTAACATTTACAGGAATTGATGGAATTAACATTTTCAAAGCTCCAGTACTAGCAATGTTATTTGTTGGTGGAATGGTTCCAGTTGTATTCTCTGCATTAGCAATGAATGCTGTTGGTAAAGCTGCTATGGAAATGGTTTACGAAGTAAGACGTCAATTCAAGACCATTCCTGGAATTATGGAAGGAACAGGAAAACCTGATTACGCTAAATGTGTTGATATTTCTACTAAAGCATCTTTAAAAGAAATGATGTTACCAGGAATCTTAACTATTGGTTTCCCTATCGCAGTTGTTATCATTGGTAAATTAGTTTGCATGGATAACAATATGTTAGTAGCAGAAAGGTTAGGTGGATATATGGCTGGTGTAACTGTAAGTGGTGTACTTTGGGCTATATTCCAAAACAATGCTGGTGGTGCATGGGATAATGCTAAGAAATCTTTCGAGGCTGGTGTTGAAATTAATGGAGAAATGACTTACAAAGGTTCTGAAGCTCATAAAGCTGCAGTAACTGGAGATACAGTTGGTGATCCTTTCAAAGATACTTCTGGACCATCAATGAATATCTTAATTAAATTAACTTGTTTAATTGGATTAGTTGTTGCTCCTATCTTAGGTGGTCATACTGATGAAGCACATGCTGAAGAGGTAGAAGTTGTAATTGAAGAAGTAATTACAGAAGAAGCTGCTACTCCAATGGCAGATTTAAACGAATTAGAAGGAGAATGGATTTTAGATGGATCACATACTTATGTTGATTTTTCTATCCGTCACTTATTAGCTACATCTAAAGGGTCTTTCCAAAAAGTAAATGGAACTTTAGATATGACTGAAGGAGCTAAATCTTTAAAAATTGAAATTGATGCAAACTCTGTTAATACGAATAATGAAAAAAGAGATGATCACTTAAGAAGTGAAGAAATGTTAAATACTGAAAAACATCCAATGATCACATTCTTATCTAACTCTATTGAAAAATCATCAACAGGTTACATCGCTAAAGGTCAATTAACAATGATGGGAGTTACAAAAGAGGTAGAATTACCTTTTGAGTATTTTGGAAAACAAGATACTCCATGGGGTTTCCCTTCAGCAGCATTCGCTGGTGAACTTACAATCAACAAAAACGATTACGGTTTAACTTATGGTGGTGCAATGTTAGGAGAAGAAGTTACAATTGAATTTGCAATTGAAATGAATCCTCCTGCTCCAACTGAAGAAGTTGCTGAGTAAAGTTTGTTTCAAAAAAAAAACACAAAACGGTTATCATTATATGATAACCGTTTTTTTTATGCACACCTTTTTATATAGTTTTAAAACAGAAATTCAAAAACACTATATCATGATTAAACACATTTAATTATATAAACTACAACCATCAAAAACTAAACAACCTATGATTAGAGCATAAAACTCTGCTTGAACCATCAAAAAAGCAGATATTCAATCATTTTCTTTTGTTAAATAAATGTTATTTTTTACCG
>JAQXDJ010000152.1 GCA_029251425.1 Vicingaceae bacterium | reverse complement strand
GTGTATCTAATAATTTTAATGAAGAATATAGTCAAAAAAATCCATTTATTGCTATACCAGATACTTTAGATGGAGTATATCAAGGTACAGATGATGATAAAGATACATTGAAGTTTTATGAATTTCAAGGATATCAAATATATCAAGTAAAGAATGGAGTTATTACTGTTTCTGAATTAGATGATCCATCAAAAGCTGCATTAGTAGCTCAGGTAGATTTAAAAGATGGAATAACGCAGTTGGTAAACTACACATTTGATAATAGTTTAGGTGCAAATGTTCCAAAAGAGATGGTGAATGGAGAAGACTTAGGTATTAAACATTCTTTTAGAATGACTGAGGATGCTTTTGCTACAGGTGATAAAAGGTTAGTAAACTACAAGACATATCACTATATTGCAATTGCTTACGGTTATAACCAGTTTAAGTTTTATGATCCTCTTGATCCACTTAAGTTAGATGGGCAAACTGAACCTTATATAGCTAGTAGAAAATTAGCAGGAGGTAGAGGTATTACTTCATTTTCAGCTATTCCACATAATCCTGCAGCAGAGAATGGTGGGACAAAAACGAACTCTGTTTATGGAGATATGCCACAAATTACAAGAAAAGAAGGTCAAGGAAATGGAGGGAATGAATTAGATTTAACCGAAGCATCTGAAACAAGTATTGTTTCTAATAATTTTACGGATTTCCCAATTTACAAGGCTGGAAAAGGACCAATTGAAGTAAAAGTAATTGATCCATTAGAGGTAAAGGCAGGTGTTTATCAAGTTCAATTTAAAGATACAGTATCAACAACTCCAGGTAATTTAGATGACGCATATTGGAGCTTGATATTTCCAAATGATTCAGTAGTAGATTCAGATCAATCAATAACTGTAGAAAACGAGCAATTATTTTTGTCTGATGGTATATCTATTACAATTAAGCAAGTTAGTCAACCAGGAATAAATGTTGGATTAGGTAGTGGTGTAATATCTTCTAGTATTGAATATGAAGATCCTGCATTAAGATGGTTAGGAGGTTTCGCAGATCGTGAAGGTCAAACTGATGATAACTGGATACGTTCAGGTTCTTCAAGTTTTGGTACTAATCCTGGTGATGATCCATTTGATGATGCAATATTTAACTCAGCGTTTATCGATCCTGATCAAGATTTTGAAGGATTGATAAATAAAACGTGGGCACCATACAGATTTGTATCATTTTTCAAACCTCAAACAGATGCTACTGCTCCAAGTATGTTAGATGCTGTTGGTTATTCAGAGTTAGCAGTAGAGGAATCTGATTTGTCAGATGTCCCATCTGTTGATATTGTTTTTACAAGTGATAAGACTAAATGGAGTAGAGCAATGGTTCTTGAAGGCCAATTTAGCCAATCTCTTTCTTTTCCAATTGGAAGTGGTGCAGGCCATTTAGAATTAAGAAAACAAAATAGTGTTAATAAAGAAGGTGTTGAAGATGGAACAGGAACAGGAATGGGATGGTTTCCAGGATATGCTATTAACGTAGAAACAGGAGAACGATTAAACGTTGCTTTTGCTGAAGATAGCTGGTTAGCAGGAGAGAACGGACGTGATATGATTTGGAATCCGACATCTAATACTTCAGCAGGTGTTCTACAAGAACGTATTTTAGGTGGAAGACACTATGTATATGTCTTTAGAAAAGGAACAGGAATTTTTGCTGATTCTTATCCAGCATACGATGAATGTGCAACTTTAAAGACTGAGATGGAAAAATTAACAACTGTTAATAAATCATCAGCTATGAGTACTTGTGTGTGGGCTGGTATACCAATGTTAAACGAAGGTTCTACGCTTTTAGAAACAACAGCTAGAGTTAAGTTAAGAGTAGAACGTTCTTATGAGAATTTCTCTACAGCATCTAAAGTTAACAGCACATTACCATTATATGAGTTTGATATGACAGGAATGGAAGCTGAAGTTGGAAATGGATTAGCAGCAGATTCTGCACTAGCTTTAATAAATGTTGTTCCAAATCCATATTTTGCTTATTCAGAATATGAGACTGGTAAATTAGATAGAAGGATTAAGGTTACAAATTTACCAGAAACTTGTACGTTATCTATTTACAATGTAAATGGTACTTTAATTAGAAGGTTTCAGAAGTCAGATTTAAGTACTAGCTTAGATTGGGATTTAACTAATTATGTAGATGTACCAATAGCAAGTGGAGTTTATTTAATTCATGTTTTAGTACCTGATATTGGAGAAAGAACATTGAAATGGTATGGGGTGATGAAACCTACTGACTTAAACGGATTTTAAAATAAATATTATATTATTTATATCATATGAAAAAAATTAAATTAATATTACTAACATTAGCCGCAACTTATTCTATAAGTGTGATTGGAGGTAATGAAGATAGAGCTGGAGAAGCTGGAGCATCTCAATTATTAATTAATCCTTGGACAAAAAGTGTTGGTTGGGGAGGTGCAAATACAGCATCTGCAATTGGTTTAGAAGCAATGTCTTTGAATATAGCAGGATTAGCATTTACAAAAAAGACAGAACTATTAGTTAACCATAAACGCTATTTAGTAGGTAGTGATATTGGAATTAATACTTTTGGTATTTCACAAAGAGTTGGTGAAACTGCTGTACTAGGTATATCAGTTATGTCTATGAACTTTGGTGATGTTGATATTACTACGGAAGCAATTCCTGAAGGTGGTATTGGAACCTTTTCTCCAAAATATACTGTGATGGATGTTGGATATGCTAAAACTTTTTCTAATAGTATCTCAGGTGGAATAGGAGTAAGAGTAATTAGTGAATCTATTGCAAATGTATCAAGTAGAGGTTTTGCTTTTGACGCTGGTATTAGATATGTAGCTGGAGAAAATGATGAAATTAAATTTGGAATTGCATTAAAAAATGTTGGTCCTACTATGAAAGCTTCTGGAGATGGTCTTTCATTTGTTGAAACAAATGAAAATACTGGAAATAGTATTTCATCTACTCAAAATCACAGAGCTGCAGAATTTCAACTTCCTTCGCTTTTAAATATAGGGGTTTCTTATGATTTTTATATTTCACCAAAAATGGACACTACTAGTAGTGAGATTAGTGCTGATCATATGATTACAGCAGCAGTTAATTTTACATCTAATTCTTTTACGAAAGATCAGTATAGAATTGGTGCTGAATATTCTTTTAGAAAGATGTTTATGTTAAGAGCTGGTTACGTTTTAGAACAAGGAACTTGGTTTGATTCTGAAAAAAGAACTTCAGCAAATAAAGGAACCACTTTCGGTGCTTCTTTTGTTGCTCCTTTAGGAAAAAAAGGAACAACTATGGGCTTCCATTATGCTTATGAGATGACAGAGAATTTTTCTGGTACTCATAGTATTGGATTAAGATTGAATTTATAAAATAAACACATACAACAAAATTTTAAGAGAACTCCTAACAAGGAGTTCTCTTTTTCGCTTTAATAACCGTACTACAAATTATGTCACAAGTAAACTATTATACAGAAGAAGGACTGAATAAACTCAATGCTGAGTTAGACCAAATGAAAAATGTTGAAAGAGGTCGTATATCTTCTCAAATAGCTGAAGCTAGAGATAAAGGTGATTTATCTGAAAATGCAGAATATGATGCAGCTAAAGAAGCTCAAGGTCTGTTGGAACTGAAAATTTCAAAACTAGAGACAGCACTATCTAATGCTCGTGTTATAGATGAGTCTCAATTAGATTTATCTAAAGCTTTGATTTTATCAAAAGTAAAAATTAAGAATGTTGCGAATGGTGCTGTTATGGAATATACTTTAGTTTCTGAAAAAGAAGCAGATTTAAAATTAAAGAGAATTTCAGTTGATTCTCCAATAGGTGAAGGATTATTGGGTACTTCTGTTGGAGACATTGCTGAAGTTAAAGTTCCAACAGGAATAATGAAATTTGAGATTATTGAAATTTCAAGATAATGGATTCTATTTTCACTAAAATTATCAATAGAGAAATCCCTGCTTATATCATTGAAGAAAATGATGACTTTATTGCTTTCTTAGATGTTTTTCCATTAGCTAAAGGGCATACCTTAGTAATTCCTAAAAAGCAAGTAGATTATATATTTGACTTAGATGAGAAAACCCATGAAGGTCTTTGGGCTTTTGCTAAAAAAGTATCATATAAAGTAAATTCAGCAATAGAGTGTAAAAGAGTTGGGGTTGCTGTTATTGGTTTAGAAGTACCTCACGCACATATTCATTTAGTTCCTTTAAACACAGTTAAAGATATCAATTTTTCTCAACCAAAAATGAAATTAGATGAAAGTGAATTTATTGAAATTCATAAAAAAATTATGAATGCTTAAGATTTTGTTCGTTTAGGATTTGCTTTAACAAAAGCATCCCATCCTGAATAAGATTTTTCACCTACTGGTTTTCCTTGTTGATAATAATGACAGACAGCTACAGCTAAACCATCAGTAGCATCTAAATGTTTGGGTAAGGTTTTTAATTTTAAAATGTTCTTTAACATTCCTGCAACTTGCTCTTTTGAGGAAGTTCCACTACCTGTAATAGATTGTTTAATTTTTTTTGGAGCATATTCAC
>JAQXDJ010000012.1 GCA_029251425.1 Vicingaceae bacterium | reverse complement strand
AGTATTTTTGCTTTGGAGCAATTTTAATTATCGATTTTTTTAAATCTTTAGATACTGGACACAGTCTGTCTGCACTTTTAATTATTTTATTTACAAAGTATTGCTCAATAGCAGTAAAGTTATTAGGGTCACTATCTAATAGTACAGTAAAGTTCTCACTGATAATATAAGGTAGTTTATATTTCTTTTTAAGATGAAGCGCATAAAGACCAGCAGGGAAACAGACGTTTAGATGTACAAAATCAATTTTATTTGCTTTTTTAAGAATAGCTTGATATCCTAAATTATGAGCTTTTCTTCTTACCGATAATTTTAAAAAATTGTGAAGAAGAGGGACTTTAGAAGTTACTTTTTTGTAGTAAACAATAGTTTCTGAAACGTTATTATTCATTGCTGTTTCAACTACAAAATTTTCTTTTTGTATTCTTGCTATGATGTGTAACGCAAAAACGTTGCAATGCATAGAAACTGCTTCAGCATGTTTCTGAATAAAATTTCCATTTTTAGGTGTTACCTTATTCGGGTACCAAGAAGCTAAAAATAATATGTTCAATTTATTGTTCATTTATACATTGTAAACTTTACGCCACAAGGCAAAAATAATAAATCTCCAAAAACGAGAAATGTTAGTATTTAAAGCATTTTCATATAAAACATCAAAGTTTTTATCCATCTCTTCCCAGTTCACAAACTCATCGTTTTTTTGTTCTGCAAGAATTGATTTTAAATAAGGCTTTAATGCTGCAAACCATTGTTTTTCTGGTGTAGAAAATCCTAGTTTATCAGTTCTGTTGTAAATTTCTTCTGGTAGTAAACCTTTCATTGCTTCTCTCAATAAAAACTTGCTCTTACCATCTTTAATTTTTGGTTTTCCTGAAATATTAAATACTGTTTCCACCAAATCATTGTCATCAACAAAAGGCATACGAGTTTCTACAGAAAAGTGCATAGAACTTCGATCAGCTGTTCTAAGCAATTGTTTTAACCCACAATCGGTAAATTGATAATGGAGTAGATTGTTAAGGTTTGATTTAAACTTATCATTAATTAAAACTAGTCGATTTTTATTTTCTTTAAGAAAATTAGGTTTAATGTAAGCCAATTCAGGTTGTTTGACTTTTAATTTTCCAAAATAACTATTCGGAAATAACTGAATGTAAAGACTTTGTAATGGAAGTTTTAAAATTTGTGAGTGATTGGAAAATGTTCCATCTTTCGCTTTTAGGTTTTTTAAAACAGCTAAAATTGAAAATGACTTCATTCCATTAACAATACTTGATGCATAATGGTTTGGATAACCAGCAAAAAGCTCATCAGCACCCTGACCGTCAATACTTACTTTAACTCCTTTTTGATGAATTAATTCCATCACTTTAAATTGAGAGAAACTTGTAGAAGATCCAAAAGGAATATCTTGCGCATAAACCAAGTCTGTTAACTGCTGTTCTATAGATTTAGCATCAGGGAAAGTTTGATTCCAGTTGGTTTTGGTTTTGTCAACCACAATTTGAGCCCATTCACTCTCATCAATTGAAGTATTAGGGTAAGAAGCTGTAAATACTTCCTGTTCCTTACCAATAGGGTTAATTTCTTTTTCTTTTAATAATTGATTAATGGTAGTAACAATTGCAGAACTGTCAATACCGCCACTTAAACATGATCCTGTTTTAACATCAGCATTTAAGCGAATGTCAACAGCATTAATTACTTTTTGTTTAATGTCAGCAATTACGTTAGGTAATTCTGTTGGATTGATTGATTCCCATTTTTTATTGTAAGATAACGTGTAATATTTTTCAGTAGTAAATTTTCTAGAAACGGTATCTAATTCAAAAAGGCTAGAAGGCTTCAATTCAAATATTCCTTTAAAAAACGTTTCGTCATCAATCTCCAGTTTACTCGAAATTAAAAAATCATAAACGGCATTAGGATTAATTTTCTTTTTAAATCCTTCAATTTTTAAAAGTCCTTTAATCTCACTACAAAAAGCAAAATGGTTTTCATTTTTGATGTAATAAAAAGGTTTTACGCCAAAACGATCTCTAGCTCCAAATAGTTTTTTAGTTGTTTTGTTATAGATAACAAAACTCCACATGCCATTAAATTTGGATAAACAATTCTTTCCCCATTCTATAAAAGCCTTTAAAACAACTTCAGTATCAGAATTAGAAGTGAACTGATGCCCTTTTTCAATTAATTCTGTTCTAATTTCTTTGTAGTTATAAATCTCACCATTAAAAACAATCCAATAATTTTCTGTTTCGTTACACATTGGTTGATGTGCATGTTCCGATAAATCTAAAATAGAAAGCCTTCTGTGTCCTAAAACAGTTTTACTTGAATCTGTAAATGAATTTATGTCTAAAGAAGGAGAGTAGGGAAGTGATGAGTTTCTAACTTCTAAGGGAGTGTCTATACCAAATGTTGGAGTAGATTTTGAATCTGAAATAAAAACACAACCTTCATCATCAGGTCCTCTATGCTTAATTTCATTTAGCATAGGAATAATACTCTCCTTTATATTAAAGTCAGGACTATAAGATACTATTCCGGCTATTCCGCACATAAGATTGCAATGTATGAATTTTAGTAGAAACTATTAACGAAACTAGGTGATGTTTAGTATTGTCTGAAAATAAAAAAAGGTGACCGAAGCCACCTTTTTTTATTTTGGAATGTGTGTGTTAATCAAGTTTGAATACCACCACAAACGTTTAATGTTTGTCCATTTACATATTCCGATAAATCTGAAGCTAAAAATAAAGCTGCATTAGCAACATCTTCTGGAGTACCAGAACGCTTCATAGGTATATCTTCAACCCATCCTTTTATAACTTCAGGATCTAAGTTTTCTGTCATTTCAGTTTCAATAAAACCAGGGCAAATAGCATTACATCTAATGTTTCTTGACCCAATTTCTTGAGCGATAGATTTTGTAAATCCAATAACACCAGCTTTAGAAGCAGCATAGTTAGATTGTCCTCCATTACCTTCGATACCAACAACAGAACTCATGTTTATGATAGAACCATAGCGTTGTTTTAATAATGTTTTTAAAGCACATTTAGTAACGTTGAAAACTGATTTTAAGTTGATGTTCATTACATCATCCCAGTTTTCTTCACTCATTCGCATTAATAAACCATCCCGAGTAATTCCCGCATTGTTTACAATAGTATCAATCTTACCAAACTCTTTAACTACATCAGCAATAAATTCTTCAGTAGCAGCATATTCTGCAACATTAAATTTATAAGCTTTTACTTTTACTCCGTAGCTTTTAAGATCTGATTCAATAGCTTTTGCTTTTTCATCAGAAGAAACATAAGTAAATGCGATATCAGCTCCATTTTTTGCAAAAACTTCAGCAATACCTTTACCAATTCCTCTTGTCGCTCCTGTAATAACAGCAACTTTTCCTTCAAGTAATTTCATAAGTTTCTATGCGTTTACTGACATTAATTTTGCCATTGCTTCACCAATATTAGCAGGAGAATCTACAACAGTAATACCACAATCTCTCATGATTTTTTTCTTTGCTTGAGCAGTATCTTCTTCACCACCAACAATAGCACCAGCATGTCCCATAGTTCTACCAGCAGGAGCAGTTTCTCCAGCAATAAATCCTACAACAGGCTTAGTTCCATTAGCTTTAATCCAGTTAGCAGCATTTGCTTCTAAATTTCCACCTATTTCTCCAATCATTACAATTCCAGCAGTTTCTGGATCGTTCATAAATAATTCAACAGCTTCTTGTGTAGTAGTTCCAATAATTGGATCACCACCAATTCCAATAGCAGTTGAGATTCCCATACCAGCTTTTACAACTTGATCAGCAGCTTCATAAGTTAAAGTACCTGATTTAGAAACAATACCAATATTTCCTTTCTTGAAAATAAACCCTGGCATAATTCCAACCTTAGCACCATCTGGAGTCATAACTCCTGGACAGTTAGGGCCAATTAATCTACAATCTTTTCCTTCTAAGTAAGCTTTTACTGGAATCATATCTTTTACCGGAATTCCTTCAGTAATACAAATGATTACTTTAATTCCTCCATCAGCAGCTTCTAAAATTGCATCAGCAGCAAATGCTGGAATGGGAAT
>JAQXDJ010000144.1 GCA_029251425.1 Vicingaceae bacterium | reverse complement strand
CCTGTATTAAAACAGATTTCACCTGTTGTAGTCCCGATTAAACCTGCTGCATTCCCTAGCATTACGGTACCGTCTTCTAATAATAAAATTGCCTTGTTTTCCATTATAAATCTACTTTTAAGTCATAAAAAAAGGATGAAGCAAAATTACTTCATCCTTTTGTATTTTTATAAAAAAGTTATCAAACTTTATTCTCCTTTATCTTCTGATTTAGAATCATCTTTTTTAGGAGCTGCTTTTTTCTCTTCAGCTTTTGCTTCTGGAGCTTTTTCAGCTTTTGGCTCTTCAACAACTTCTGCTTTAGTATCTGCTTCAGTTACTTCTGCAGGAGCAGCAGTTTTCTTAGCACCACCTCTACGCTTTCTTGTTGATGTTTTCTTCTTAGCATCTTTCAACATGTTTTCGTTGTAATCAACTAATTCAATAAAACACATTTCTGCGTTATCACCTTGTCTAAAACCTGTTTTTAATATTCTAGTATATCCACCTGGTCTGTCAGCTACTTTTACAGCAACATCTCTAAACAACTCTGTTACTGCTTCTTTACTTCTTAAGTATCTGAAAACCGTTCTTCTTGAGTGAGTAGAGTCTGTTTTAGATTTAGTAATTAATGGCTCAACAAACTTTTTTAAAGCTTTTGCTTTAGCAACAGTTGTATTCACTCTTTTGTGCTCAATAAGAGAACATGCCATATTAGCTAACATTGCCTTTCTGTGTGGCGCTTGTCTACCTAAGTGATTAAATTTCTTTCCGTGTCTCATCTTTTCTTTTTTTCAATTAGGCCTGCTATAGTACCTAAATGTTGTTTTTAATAAACTTTTACCTTAATGTTATTTTATACCCTCACAAGGATTTTGGGTGTTAAAAAGCGTTTTCCATAAATGAAAAACGCTCTATATAATTTTACTCTTTGTCTAACTTGTAAGCTACAACATTCATTCCGAATGTTAAACCTTTGTTTTCAACTAATTCATCTAACTCAGTTAAAGACTTCTTTCCGAAGTTTCTGAATTTTAATAAATCATTTTTGTTAAAAGAAACTAATTCACCTAATGTATCAACATCAGCAGCTTTTAAACAATTTAACGCTCTAACTGATAAATCCATATCAATTAATTTCGTTTTTAACAATTGTCTCATGTGTAATGAATCCTCATCAAAGTCTTCTTCAGCAGATTTTTCTTCAGTATCCAATGTAATTCTCTCATCAGAAAAGAACATGAAGTGGTGAATTAAAATCTTAGCAGCTTCAGTTAACGCTTCTTTTGGATGAATTGATCCATCTGTAACGATATCAAAAACTAATTTTTCGTAATCTGTTTTTTGTCCAACTCTGTAATTTTCAATGTTATACTTAACATTTTTAATTGGAGTGTGAATAGAATCAATAGCAATTACACCAAGATTAGATTCAACTTTGTTATCTTCAGAAGGTACATAACCTCTACCTTTACCAATAGTTAACTCTAATTGTAAGTTAACTGAAGATTCCATATTACATATTACGTGATCAATATTTAATACTTGAAAAGCAGATGTAAATTTACCTATATCACCAGCAGTCAATTTATCCTGACCACCAACATTAACGATTAGTGTTTCTTTATCAGTACCCTCAATTTGTTGTTTAAACCTAACTTGTTTAAGATTTAAAATAATTTGAGTTACATCTTCTACCACTCCTTTAATTGTAGAAAATTCGTGATCTACTCCTTCTATTTTTACCGATGTTACAGCAAATCCTTCTAAAGAATTTAACAAAACTCTTCTCAAAGCATTACCTACTGTAATACCATATCCTGGCTCTAATGGTCTAAATTCGAAAGTACCATTGTACTCATCAGAATTAATCATTATTACCTTATCTGGTTTTTGGAAATCTAATATTGCCATAGCTATATATCTTTTTTTAAAAGGTTCTTTATTTAGAGTAAAGTTCTACGATTAACTGCTCTTTAATATTTTCTGGAATTTGTTCTCTTTCTGGAGTAGAAATAAATCTACCCGACATTTGAGAACCATTCCACTCTAACCAATCAAAGCTAGTTGAACTCGCTGCGCTAGCCGCTAACGAAGAAGAAATTGCTTCTAATGATTGAGACTTTTCTCTAATTCCGATAACATCACCTTCTTGAACAGCATAAGATGGTATGTTTACCAATTTACCATTAACAGTTATA
>JAQXDJ010000131.1 GCA_029251425.1 Vicingaceae bacterium | reverse complement strand
GTTCTAAATAATATCATTAATACAATTAAGCAAGTAGTTTCGGATGGTTTTAAGCTGAGCGATGTGGCCATTTTAACCTTAAGCAATAAAGATGGTTCGGAAATAGCGAGCCATTTATTGGAGAATGATTTAAACGTCATCTCTTCAGAAAGTTTATTGTTAAACAACTCCGAAGAAGTACAGTTTTTATTGAATTTATTTCGGTTTATAGCCGAGCCGAAACATAAAAATACCCTCGTTCAGCTCTTAAACTATTTAACGCAACATGTGTATGCCGATGATATGTTTGCGCTATTTGAAACTTACCCAGAAGATACCATCAATGCTTATTTAAACAGCAAAGGGGTGCAGATTGATTATCCGCAAATTAGCAATTACTCGTTGTATGAGTTGGCGGAGTGCTTGGTGGTAACCTTTGGTTTTGAAAAGCACGTAGATGTTTACGTACAGTTTTTCTTGGATAAAATACAAGAGTACGCTGCCCGTAACGATAACTCCATCATCAACTTTGTAGAGTGGTGGGAAGGTAAAGCAGAAAAATTCTCCATTGTTATTCCTGAAGGGATAGATGCCGTTCGGGTAATGAGTATCCATAAATCTAAAGGGTTGGAGTTTCCGGTGGTGATTTACCCTTTTGCTACAACCATTGTTAAAACGAGTGAAAAGTTCTTTTGGACCAATGAAACCAACATCCCTGAATTAAAATCGGCCATTATTCCGATTAAAAAAGAATTGATGAGTACCAATTTTGCAAGCGTTTACGAAGCCGAACTCAATAAATCGAGGTTAGACCTTGTAAATGTATTGTATGTGGCTTTAACGCGCCCTAAAGATCGTTTATATGTCATCTCGCAAACTACCAAGAAACCATCTCCCAATGGATCGGTTACCGATTATTTAATGCAGTATTGTACAGCGCATGAGGATAACAAGGTGGGAGACAACCATTACCAGTTTGGTGCTTTTGCACCCCATGTGGCAACACAAGAGAAAACCACACAAGATGTAAGTTTTGATAAGGTAGCGTATAACAACTGGCGCGAAAAGATTAAAATTAGTTACCAAGCACCCTTGGTGTGGGAAACCGAAAACCCTGAAACCATAGGGGAACACGGAACCATTATCCATAATATTTTATCGCGAGTAGAAACCATAAACGATATTGATGCAGCCATAGAAATTGCGGTACGTAAAGGATTAATTACCGCAGCCGAAAGCCCAGTAGTTAAAACAGACCTAGAAAATGTATTTAAAATAGATGGCGTAGCTGACTTGTTTACCGATTTTGATGAATTGAAAAATGAACGTTCTATTTTATTGCCTTCTGGTGAAACTTACCAACCAGATAGAGTAGTAGTAAAGAATGGGAAAACTTACTTAATTGATTATAAAACAGGAGAGCCAAACCCTTCTCACGAAAAACAAGTTACAGAGTATGGAAATTTATTAACTCAAATGGGGTATGAAAATATCGTTTCTTACTTGCTGTATATTAAGAGCGGTGAGTTGATTGGGGTTTAAACTATTGGTTAATTAATTCTGATCTTCTTCCTCAACTTGTCTTGCTTTAGTTAAGGCTGTTGCGACAAGACCTGCAGGAACGGTAACAACACCAATACCAATTATTAAAACAAAGAATGTGAATATTTTACCACCGATGGTTATGGGATAAGTGTCACCGTAACCAACAGTCGTTAGGGTGAGAACTGCCCACCATATGCTATGAAAAATTGAGCTAAAAGACTCTGGTTGTGCTTCATTTTCAAAAAAGTATATACCAGAAGCAGAAATGAATATTAAAATAGCAGTAACAATAAAGAATAATACCATTTCTTCCTTAACTATTTTCGCTGCGACATTGAATCTGTTCAAAGCTTTATTATATCTAATCAACTTAAGGGCTCTGAATATTCTGAATATACGAAAAGCTCTTAATGCTCTCAAATCAATTGCAGCCTTCAAATAAAATGGGAGTATTGCGAGGAGGTCAATGATGCCATAAAAACTAAAGATGTATTTAAAAGGATTTTTAGCTACATAGATTCTTAAAACATACTCAATTGAAAAAACTGAAACCGAAAAAATCTCTAAAAAACGAAGTGCATTTTTTGTTTCGGAACTATTGTTAGGTAAAGTCTCAATTGAAAATGCGATTAAAGAAATTAATATGAGTATTTGAATAAAGTAGTCAAATAGTCTACCAGATTTTGTTGTATTATCTTCTATTACAGCTCTTAACTTATTTTTCATTTTTAAAAAAGGAGAATAACTTAATAAAATTATAATTTAGGTGCCGGTTGGTTCCAGTTCGCTAAGTTTTGTACAATACCAGAATAATAGTCTAGCACCATTTTTTCAATAAGTGATATAAATTTTTTATTACTTCCAAACCCTGCATTAAACTTAGATAATAGCACAATGTTGAATGCTTGAATTTCTTTTCCTTTTGAATCCTGTATAAGTGTTTCGAAACCACTTAAAGGTATTCTTATGTGTTCTCGCGCATGCTTAACATTGGCTTCAATAAGGATGTCTTTTTCAAAGGAAGTAAAGACTTCTTCGTTTTTCTTTTTGGCAGATTCTAATTGTTTACTTATCCAGGTAATTCTAGCTGTTGTTCCTTTGTTTAAAGGTGGTGTAACCTTAACAGACATAGAAACAGTTTTTACTTCAAAATCAACTTTAATTTTAATGTCAGATACTGAGTTTTTGATACTCAAGTTACCTAGTAACTCTTGTTCCTTAATGATATTTCTAATGTCATTTTTAACGCTATCTTTAGCTCGAGTGGTTGACTTTACTAAAGTTCCAAGTTTTCTGCTCAACAAAAGAGCCATGTCTTTTTCTTCTTCATGCCAGCTTTCAACAGCTTCTTCAACAAAACTATCAGAAACCTTAAGAGGAATACGATTGGTAATCTTCTCAACAGTTTCTTTCCATCCTGGCTTCATACTATGGTAGCCATTAACACCAGAAGATGGACTATCAAAATAGTGTAGTACTTCTCTCATTATTTCTACTTGGTCCTCATCCTTAATGTTTGCATCATTTTTAAACAATAACAATTGTCCTTTGGTCATTAGATATGTCCAAGAGAAATGATATAAAGAAAAGTTCTTAGGTGCTTTAGCTTTTACTGGTGATTTAGTACTGTCAGAAACAAACTCATTAGAGATGGTTGCCATTTTTGATACGCCAATCTTCTTACATAAATCAATGTACTTTTCAGCCTGAATAATGTCTACACTGTTATTTTTGTTTTTCATTTCAAAAACTACAGCATCAGCAATAGCACCTTTCGATACAACTATAATAAGTCCATCTATGCGA
>JAQXDJ010000127.1 GCA_029251425.1 Vicingaceae bacterium | reverse complement strand
CTGTAATTTGAGAGTGGTAATATCCTAAATAACCTTCTTCAGTAATCTTATCACCAGTTAAAACATTCCCAGAAATAACACGATAATTATCACCTTCAATTCCATTTGCTAGTATATTCTTTACAGAAGTACCAACTCTAGTTTTTATATACTTAGGACTTTTAACTTCAGATCCAGTAACCGCAATAACTTTAGATAAATCAAACTTACCACTGGTAAATACTCGACCAATCAACACAACATCCTGTGCGTTAACTGTCCAAACTACTTCCCCTTTGTTAATAGGGTCAATATGATGAATTTGAGTCCCTACATTCCCTATTGGATGCTTACCTGAAATAGTATTTTTCTCAACGCCTTTAGCTTCTGTAAATAAAGCATCAGCATTAACACTACCGTTTGTAGTTAGATGAACTTTACCAGTAGTTAATTGCTTTAACACATTTAAACCTGCTTGAAAAGATTCATTCTCACCATGAAGTGCGAAATCATAATCAGGAGCTAACGGAGAAGAATCAAACGCTGATACAAAAATTGCTTTCGGTGCATCATTTGGTTTAGCAATAACATCTACTGGTCTCATTTTTATAAATGGCCATAATCCAGATGCTAAAACATGTGCTTTAACTTCTTCTGCTGAAATTGACTCAGGGTTCTTACCTCCTAAATCAGTATATTCAATAGTTGAATCTGCTGTGATTAATACTTCAAGAATCCTTCTTTTCGCTCCTCTTACAATTTCTTTTATTTCACCAGAAACAGGAGATAAGAATTTAACTTCTTCTTGATATTTGTTAAAAAAGATAACATCTCCGGCTTTCACCTTGTCACCTGCTTTTACAACCATCTTTGGCGTTACACCATGAAAATCAGGCGGTTTAACAGCAAATAGATCAGGTTGTTCAGCTGTGGTCTTCACCTTAGCTGCAACACCTAACAATTTGATATCCAAACCTTTCCTTAACTTGATAGTCTTAGACATATCTATATTTGAATTAAATTTTAAGCAACAAATGTAAAAATCTCACACGCAAAATCATAGTTGTTTGTGACCTAAATCACAGTTTAGAATCATTCTAAATAACATTAATGATGAGTGAAAAGAAATAATCGATTAAACCTTGAAAATTGTAGACAATTCACTTAAACAATTTATTTCTTGAACAGGTTTCTTTGCAATTTCATTATTTGGGTTAAACCAAATTGCCTTCATTCCACTTCTTTGCGCACCAATTATATCTGCTTCAAAACTATCCCCAATCATCACAGACTCCCCAGGAATTGTTCCAGCCTTTTCGAGTGCTAAATTAAAAACATCTCTATGCGGTTTTTTCTTTCCAGTCTCTTCTGAACAAACAATCACATCAAAATATTTTGATAAGTTTGAATTTTGTAACTTAATGTGCTGAACTTCTACAAAACCATTGGTAATAATGTGCATTTCGTATTGCTTATTTAACCTAGTCAAAACATCATGCGTGTGTGGAAAAAGATTAGTTTTAGTTGGCCCCAAAGTTACGTATTGATGACTAAGTTCATCACTTAACTCATTATAATTTTCTATATTAAAGAAGTTAAGTGTATCCTTAAAACGTCCCTCTCTCACCTGTTCCTTTGTTACTAGATTTTGTCTGTACAAATTCCAATATCGTTTATTAATTTCTCTGTATTTTTTTATAAAACGATCAAAGGATTCAA
>JAQXDJ010000119.1 GCA_029251425.1 Vicingaceae bacterium | reverse complement strand
TAAAGTCCTGTTATTCGTAGCAGGACTTTTTTGTTTATTTACTATTTAAAACTATAGTGTACAACACTTTAATATAATGTTATGATAAGAATTTTAACTTTTTCAATAGCTCTTTTTTTAATATCAATTACTCTTGTTGCACAAGAAGCTACAGCAGTTCATGAAATTAATAAAGGTACTGAGCCTAATGAATATATTGTGAAAACATCAGTTTCTGGGTTAAAAGGAGTAGATATTGCACGTGCTACCTATAAAATTGACGATTCACATGCTTACCAAAAAGTATTGGGGAATGAATTGTTTTCTAGTAGGAATAAAGATTACGTTAAGTTTTATGTGATGGGAGTGCCTGAATCAGGTGAAATAGTTATTGAGTTAGGTTTAACATTATCAAATAATGAAGCTTATTCATTTCCTGTAGAATTTCAATATTCAAGAAACGATGAGAAAAAAATAGTTCAATTTCCGGAGTTAGTTTTTGAAGGGGCAGAACTATTAGCTTCAGCAAAAACGATAAGTAAAAATGAGGATTTAAAAGCTACCGAAATCAAATCGGATATGGAGAAATCGAGTTTAGCTTCACCAACAACTACTAATGGATCTGTAGGCTCTAATGAAAAGCCAACTCAAGAAAAAATAATTGTGTTAGAATCAACAGTAGAAATAATAAAAAATCCAGTTGTTAAAAACGAAGTAACAATTAAGGAAGAGTTAGCAGATACTAAAGTAAAATATACTATTCAATTATTATCCTTATCTAAATTTTCTCAAGCAAGGTTTGATGAGTATTGTGATGAGCATAGCTTGTTGCCAGAGGAAGTTACTACAAGAGTGGTAAACGGAATGACTAAAGTTATTTATGGGAAGGCAAATTCTTTGGAAGAAGCTAAGAAATTAATTGACCGATTAAAGTTGTTGAACAACATTGATGGAGCATTTGCGGTTCCATTATAATAGGTATATTTGAAAGGTAGAAAAAATCCATTTTTAATATGATAATAGACATAAATTCAGCAAAGGTTTTTCAGAAAAAAAACTTGATTTTACAAGATGTAAATCTGAAAATTGATAAAGGAGAGTTTGTCTATTTAATTGGTAAAACTGGTTCGGGTAAAAGTAGTTTGCTCAAAACTTTGTATGGAGATTTACCTTTGGTAGAAGGTGAGGCGACAGTTTGTGATTTCGATTTAAAAACAATCAAAAGAAAAAAAGTCCCTTTTTTGAGAAGAAAATTGGGGATTGTTTTTCAAGATTTCCAATTGTTAACAGATAGAAGTGTAAACGATAATTTACAGTTTGTTTTAAAAGCAACGGGTTGGAAAGATAAAACTAAAATTGAGGAACGAATAACTGAAGTTTTAGAGAATGTTGGTTTAGCTGCAAAAGGCTATAAATTTCCACACGAATTATCTGGAGGGGAGCAACAAAGAGTTGTTATTGCAAGAGCTTTATTAAACGAACCAGATTTAATTTTGGCAGATGAACCAACAGGTAACCTTGATCCTGAAACATCTGAAGAAATAATGAATTTACTTTTTGATATAAGTAAAAAAGGAAAAGCAATTTTAATGGCTACGCACGATTTTCATTTAATGGGAAAGTTTAAATCTAGAACTATAAAATGTGAGGATAGTAAAGTTTCTGAGGTCTCAGGAGCTCCTGTGCAAAATACGTTTAAATCATCAACTCCTGATGTGCAAATTACTCCAGAAAGAGAAGAGGGGAATAATCTCTAAATTTTTAATAGTAGCAATATAAAGTCTTGAAAAGCACGTTTTATTTTTAGTTTGTCATACTGAGCCTGTCGAAGTGTGAATAAACGTAAAAAATTAAATGTACTTTGAAAAGGTACGCAATCTGAATTCGCTCCCGATGTTAATCGGAATAAGAGCGAAGAGAATGTTCTTTTGAAGAGCTTCGTTTAACTTTCTGGCTAAACTGCGTTTTAATGCAGTTTAGGTTTTGTTAGCAACACGGTTTAAAAAAGTTCAACAAATGTTCTCAACTCAATTTGTTGTAATAACATACCGCTTGTAAATACCATATTCATTTTCACAATATTGAATCACAGTGTTGTATAAAGCAAAAAAAAGAGGTGCCTTGGCACCTCTTTTTAACGATTTTATATAATCATCAGTTTTTGATAAATTTTTTGCTCATCAAACCATTCGATGTTTTCATCTGTAAAAAGTAAACTCCTGCAGTTAATGAACTTAAGTCAACTATATTATTTGGTGCAACTACATACTCTATTGTCGCCCCCAAAGCAGATACTACTGATATATTTTCAATTACTTCAGTTGTTTGAATCGTTAAATATGAATTAACTGGATTCGGAAATACGCTGATTATTTTATTTTCTGTTTCGGAAATAGAAACAGTAGATATAGGTGGCGTTTCTTGGTATAGATCCATAACTTCTTGTTGTGTTAATACACGATTGTATAATCTGATATCGTCCATTCCACCGTCTAATTCTCTATAAATATCACCTGTTTGAGTGTTAAAAAATGCTCCTACGTTCCAATAGCTCACCATTGGAAAGTTAGTGGACGGAAAGTTACTGATTGTCTCACTACTTTTAATAGAGCCATTGATATAATGACTTACATTTGCACCTGATTTAATTATAGTAACATGATACCATATGCCTGCATTTATTGCCGTTGTTTTTAAGGTATTCAAACCAGCTATGGGTGCGCCAGAAAGTTCGTTGCGATATACAACTTGGAACTCACCATTTGTATTAATATAGCAATCAACACCTCCTTTTTCGCCCGGGCTATAATCTTGTCGTGATGAAAACAGGATTTGTAGATCTGAAGCACTTATGTCATTTGTCTTGAACCAAAATGAAATTGAAAAATCATTAGTTAGATCAAAATCTAAATAATTATAATCAATTGAGAGTTTTTGTGTATTTCCAGCGCTGCCATCAAATGATAATGCACTACTTCCATTTCCATCCCTGTCTGCACTAAAAGTAGCTCCATCTCCGTCTTCAACTAATGAAAGAGACGATGTCCCAACAGAATTTTGAAGTGTCCCACCAGTAAAGTAGAATTGACTAATTAAGCCATTGCTCAATTGAGCAGTGGAGGTGGTCGCTAGTAAAACGACTGATAATGATGTTAGTAAAATTTTTCTCATGTTTTCTTCGTGTTTAGATTTACATCAAAATTAAGATGTTAGTCTGCAAAAGAAAGATATAACTTCTAAACGCTAAAGAATCTTTCTAAGCGTTGATTTACTCCCCTTGTGGAGTGCTCTAAAATGAGTTTCTTTGTAGCTGTGAAATATGTGCTGGCAATATTGTTAATTATCTCTTTGATCCATTTTGGTTTAGGGCAGGAACAGGTACAACATTATTCTTACAATGAGGATAATAGTAACCTTGGTTCTTCGGTTTGCTACAACTGGCATCAACTGCCCAATGGCGAGTTTTATGTTTCAGGTAATTCAGGGGTCTCAAGATTTGATGGTGATCAGTTTTATCCCTTTAAAACAGAAGGTGTAGGTAAGGCTATTTCATCATCATTAAACGATTCCTCGAATAGATTGTGGTGTAATTCTTTCCATGGAGATATTTATTATTTAGAAAATGGTTCTTTCGTTCGTCACCCAATAAGTGAAGAGTTGAAGGAGGTGACATCTTTTGAACGACTGGACGATCGTTTTTTTTTACGAACCTATACCACTGTTTACGAGTTGGATTTGAAAACACTCCAATTCAATAAAGTGATAGAATGCCCCGTTATAGTTGGATTAGTCTCCTACTCAGAAAGTATTTTGGTTTTTTACTGGGGTGATGGAAAAAGCGGTTCTGTTTATAATGTAAATACGAAAGAGCACGATAATTTAAACTTGACTGCTGATTTTGATGGGGATATTATGTTTCTTAAAAGGCAGAGCGAATCTTATTTGTTGTTTCGGAATAGTAAGAAAATGATTCGAACGGAAGATTTCCTTCAAGAAAATTTCGAAAGGTCAATTGATATTGATTACAGCGGAAAAATTAACCACTCTGTAATAATTGATAATCAACTGTATGTTTCGGGTATGGCCGGTGTTTGCAGCTATTCTCTGAATGGAATTCAAACTTCTCAATTTTTACCTCAGGTTCAAGTCACGCGCTTTGGTAGAGATCTAGAAGGGAATTATTGGGCTACTTCTTCAGGTAATGGATTGATTCAAATTCCATCTTTAAATGTACATACTTACGATTATAGTTCGATTTTAGACAATGAGAATATTATCACAACAATACAAATAGGTTCTTCTATTCTTGTACATGGAACAAACGCAGGGAAAATTATTCGTCACGATTTAAATGAAAATAAAATTGATGTTTTGGATTTGAATTTAAGAAGTGAAGTCCTTTCGCTTGCCATCTCCACTAATCGAGACACACTTTATGCTTATTGTGACGCGCTTTTCGAAATCAATTTTCGGGATTTAAAAGCTCTTAAAACAGTAGATGTAACCTCCATAAAAAACATGGAAGTCTATGAGAATAGCCTTGTCCTGGGTTCAAGAAGTCGAATTGTAAGATTTTTTGAAGGTCAAATAGTACAAGAAGAAAAGTTGGGTTGGAACTTATCGTTATTATATATTCCTAAAAAAAAACAATTTTTAACATCCACCAAGAAAGGACTCTTTTGGTATAACCCCATTTCTTCGAATATTGATCCAGTTAAGTTAGAAGGAATTGAAACTGATCGCAGTGTAACCGACCTCCATTTGAATCAAGAGTTCATTTATTTCTTGTATGACTTTCAGAGTGTTTATCGTTTTAATAAAGACTTAACAGAAAAGGAGATGATCTATCGCCATCCCACCAGAAATATTGATGGTATTAGTTTAATTGACAATTCATTATTCGTAAACTTAAGAGATACTGCTTTGGTTTTAAACGTTCATACAGGCCATACTCGAATCTTATCAAGAAATAATGGGTTAAATGAAGCGCACACGAATGGCGTATTCAAGGCTGAGCAAAATACGGTTTTTGTTCATCGCAACTCATTAACGATATTGCGTGGCTTTCCAGATGGAAATAAAACCACCCCTGAATTGACTTATATACTTGATGTGAAAAGTACCTTCTCTAATCAATATGGAGTCCTCGTTTCTGATTATCGAGACAATAACTTGATTGTACAACTGAATATCCGAAAAGCTTTGAGATCAAGAGGATCGGTTCAAGTGTTTTATCGTATTAAAGGAGCAAATGGGGAATGGAAGAGGCACGATAATCCATTTTCTAAACTTGAACTTGAGCGCCTTCCGATCGGCAAAGGAATTTTATTGATTAAAGCCAAAAATGAGGATGGAAAATTTTCGGACATTCTTGAAATTCCTTTCGAAGTAGTTCCTCCTTTTTATTTAACTATTTGTTTTTCAGCTACCTGTGTGTTCGCTGGCCTGTTCTTTATTATCTTGTTTGTAAGATGGCGAATTGCTCGAATTAGAAGACTTTCATTTGAGCGCTTAAAAAAGAAGCAACTAGAAGCGAGAACTTTGAAAGCTGAATTAACCGCTATACGTTCACAAATGAACCCACACTTTATCTTTAATGTGCTCACCGCTATTCAGGCAAAAGTTATTGAAGGTAAAGCAGATGAGGCCTATGAAAATATTGGCGATTTTGCCGAGTTGATCCGCAATGTCCTAGATAAATCTGGTAAAGAATATATTTTTCTGAAAGAAGAAATTGCCTTAATGCAAAATTATGTAGAACTAGAAAACTCTCGACTAGTAATTCCCGTTATGTTTGAGGTAGTGTTAGATGATCCTGAGTATTTTGATGGAACACTCATTCCTACATTGATTACACAACCTATTATTGAAAATGCAATTCGACATGCTTTTCCAGGTGACAATCAAAAGGAAAGGCGAATTAAATTTGTTGCCAAAAGAAATGAGTATGGTTTTGTAATTTCCATATCTGATAATGGCGTTGGCATGGAGCAGTCTGAAAAGATTTCTGCGCGTCAACATAAATCTTTTGCTCTTAAGGCGTTAAAAGATCGGGTTGCAATACTTTCGGAACATTCTACCTACCGTATTACAATTCTTCAAGACTCAACAACCGAAGGCACAGAAGTGTCATTTAACTTTGAATACAAACAATGATAAGGGGATATCTTATAGACGATGAATTGGCACCGCGTATTACGCTGAAGCACCTGCTAAGTAATATGGAGCCTGAAGTGCAAATTGTGGGAGAAGCCGATTCATTGAAAAAGGGGCTTGATGAGATCCGAAACATGAAAGTGGATGTCTTGTTTTTGGATATTGAGATGCCCGAACATAAAGGATTAGATATTATTGACTTAATTGATTTCTCCATTGGTTTTGAGATTGTTTTTGTAACTGCTTACAGCGAATATGCAATTCAAGCATTCAAACTATCGGCCTTCGATTATCTGTTAAAGCCGGTTAGGAAAAATGAAATTCAAGAGACACTTCTTCGTTTGCAAAAACGACTTACTAAAAATCTTAGTTCACAATCTTTAGCGATTTTAAGTAGTAATTTAAAAGACAATGGAAATGAAAAGTACTTGCTTAGAACGCATGCGGAAGAATTTCTCATTAACGTAAATGATATTGTAAGTTTGGAGGCTGATGGAATGTATACTCACATCGTTTTGGCAAATAAAAAAATTACAGCATCCAAACCAATGAAAGAAATTTTGGATGATTTACCTAATTTCTTTTTCCGAACGCATAGAAGTTATTCCGTTAACCTAAAACAAGTAGAGCAGCCGGTTAGATTAACTACAGCAGGAGTTAAAACCAAAATCGATCATTATGTATCAGTCTCTACTCGCAATAAAAACATGTTTTTAGGGGCACTAAGGAATTATAGTTATTAAATTCGATTGATTTAGTTTTTGGCCGCTGTTATGTCTAATTTTTAAACACTTTCTGCTAGTCTTTGTTTCGGGTTCTCCATTATAAGTCAAAATGGTATGCAAGTACTTTGTAGACATACCTAAAATAAAAAGGCGGAGTTTTAACTCCGCCTTTTTTGTTTTTTGAACCACGGTAAGTAGTTCAATATTTTCAGTAATTAAACCGATTAATTTTACCGAATAAAATTTTTTATCTCTTGATCAATTTTTGCGTGTATACACCATTCTTTGTTTCTACACTTAACATATAAATTCCTGTTGTAAAATCACTTATGTCGTACAAATCTCTAGCTTCTGATTGAAATATGAGCATTCCATTTGAATTATAAATACTCACTTTATTTACCTCTTTTGCAGATATCTTAAATGTATTATTGGTTGGGTTAGGATATGTTTTTAAGGTTTCGCTAAAATTCTCAGCAATAGATACTGTTGTTGGAGTGTAATTATAAAGTTGAGTAACCTCTCCGCTAGATAGCGCTCTATTGTAAAATCTAACTTCATCAATAGAACCATTAAACTCTCTCTCCAATTCACCAGGGTCTCTAGATGAACCCAGAGCCCAAAGATAGCTTTGTTCTGCAAAATTAGTCGTGAGGTCTTGACCTACATAATTCCCATTTAAGTACAATCTTTGCAGAGTTCCAATTTGGGTAAAGCATACAAAATGCCATTGACTAGTCGGAATTACACCTGATTCGATATTGTATCTCAAACCAAGACCTCCAGTAACTTTTCTTCCAGCTACTTGAAGAGTATTATTTGGATCCTTCCTGATTACAAATTCTATACCTCCAGCCTCAGAACCAAGTAAAGATTTCCTAGAGGACAATATCGTCATAGGTTGATTTGCGTTATAGCTTATAAGTTTAAACCAAAAAGAAATCGTGAAGTCTTGGTCAAAAGCTACAATAGAGTCCTCTATTACACCTTTATTTACTGTTGCTTGTGGATCAGTACCATCATAACCATCGAAATCGATAGCTTTTCCAGTTCCATAACCACTAAAATCGTATGTTCCGTTTATGGTTGTTCCATTATTATTTCCAATTACATCTTCGATGCTGTCTTGATCGAAAGTGTATTTAGATACCAAACCACTGGTTATGTCTTGGGCGTTTGAAAC
>JAQXDJ010000101.1 GCA_029251425.1 Vicingaceae bacterium | reverse complement strand
ACTGTCAGTAATATTTTCGGGATATTAGGTGGTATTCTGTTATGCCTTGGAGTTTTATTTAAAATTATGCACTGGCCTTTTGCCAGCATCTTAATGAACTCAGGTGGAGGCTTATTAATATTAGTTTTCCTACCTATTTACATATACAACAGTATAAAAACAAAACAATTAAAAACGAGTACAATTGTTCCGCTTATAGTAGCTGTTGCCGGATTTAGCTTAATGTTTTCTTTAGTTAGATTACAAAGTAGTCAGAACGTAAGAACTTCTAGAGGTAATTATCATAACAACATCAATCAAAACATTGCTTCTACGTTAATGCTAAATGAACAATTAGCAGGTGAATTAAACAATGATACATCAATAAATATAAAAGTCATTAACGAGATTGCTATTACTATTAATAACAAGAGTAATGAACTATGCTCAATGTTTATTCAAAGTAAATTATCCGAATATAGTCCTGAAGATATAAAGCATAAAGAACAAAATGACTTTGAAAATTTTTCAATTACACTGGGTGAATTAAATGTTATGCAAAATGATAAAAATGGTTTACCACAGCTAATAAAATTAGTTGAAAGTTATAAAGCAAGTTATTACAACTTAACAGGGTCTCAACCTGAAATATTACTAAACAATAACTTTGAGTATTATCTTAATAAAGAAAATAAAGTGTTTGCTTTTAGATTTGTTCTAAGAGATATCAATTCTTTGAATTTACAATTACAACAAATCCACACAGGTTTATTACAATATTATAAAGGAAAGGTTTCTTAGATAGTCTAGTTAGTTTGAATGCATTAAATTACTGAGAGCACCAAAAGCCAGCAAGCAATTGCTGGCTTTTTTATTTGAGTTAACACCACCTTTACAATAGTTTATTTACCGCTTATACTTTACTCTCTTAAATTGATTAATTTTATCGTCAATTTTAAAGCACAAAACACTTATAAGTTATTTCCTATGTTCAAAAAATTAGTATATATAATTGTATTAACTGTATTCTTTATTAGCTGTAAATCTAATGAGCCTATAACACTTCCTGAACATGTTATAGAAATGGATGACCCTTTCAAAACTCCTTCACGACCAATTTACAATGCTTCTAACACTAAAGAGTTTGATTTAATTCATACCAAATTAGCAGTTCGTTTTAACTGGGAAAAAGCACACATGTATGGAAAAGCTGAAATTACATTAGTTCCTCATTTTTATACTCAAAACCAATTGGTTTTAGATGCTAGAGGTATGGATTTAAATAAAGTACAGTTAATGTCAATTAAAGACAGCCTTCCTAGTTTAACTGATCTAAAATATACTTATAAAGATGATAAAATCACTATAGCCCTAACCTCTCCTTACACTAAGGAAGATACCATTAAAGTATTTATAGATTACACTTCTAAACCTAATGAATTAGCTGAGGGCGGAAGTGCAGCAATTAAATCTGATAAAGGTTTATATTTCATTAATGAAAAAGGTGAAGACCAAAACAAACCAATGCAAATTTGGACACAAGGAGAAACACAATCTAACTCTGCTTGGTTTCCAACAATAGATTCTCCAAATCAAAAATCTACCGAAGAAATTGCAATTACTGTTAATGAAAAATATAAAACTTTATCTAATGGTGTATTATCTCATTCTGAAGAAAATGGTGATGGAACTAGAACTGATTTTTGGGAGCAAAACATGAAACACGCTCCATATTTATTTATGATGACTATTGGAGAGTTTGAAATTTATAAGGATACTTGGAGAGATATTGAAGTAAACTATTACGTTGAAAAAGAATATGCTCCTTACGCTAAAGATATGTTTGGATTAACACCTGAAATGTTAGAGTTCTTTTCTAACAAATTAGGAGTAGATTATCCTTGGCAAAAGTACAGTCAGGTAATTGTGCGCGATTATGTTTCGGGAGCAATGGAAAATACTTCTGCAGTTATTTTTGGTGAATTTACTCATCAAACAAAAAGAGACATGATTGACGGTAGTTCAGGTGAAGATGTTATTTCTCATGAGTTATTTCACCATTGGTTTGGAGATTTAGTCACTTGTGAATCTTGGTCTAACTTACCCTTAAACGAATCTTTTGCTACCTATGGCGAGTTTCTTTGGAGAGAACATAAATACGGAGATGATAAAGCTGCTCAAGGATTACAAAGTGATTTAAACTCTTACCTACAAGAAGTTAGCAAAGGAAATTATAAAGATATGGTTCGTTTCGACTTTAAAAGTAGAGAGGACATGTTTGATAGACACACCTACCAAAAAGGAGGGAGAATTTTACACATGCTAAGAAATTACATTGGCGATGAAGCATTTTTTGCATCATTAAAATTATATTTAGAAACCAACCAATATACTGATGTAGAAATGCACCAGTTAAGATTGGCCTGCGAAAAAATTACTGGAGAAGATTTAAACTGGTTTTTTAATCAGTGGTTTTATGCTAAAGGGCACCCCGAATTAAACATCAATTATTCTTACAGCGATTCTGCAAAAACTCAAACAGTAACTGTAGAACAAATGCAGAAATTAAATATTGCACCTTTATATTACTTACCTGTTAACATTGATATTTATTTAGATGGCAAAGTAAAAACACATAAAGTTGTTATAGATAAATTGACAAATGAGTTTACATTTGATGCTGCTTCAAAACCAGACTTAGTAAATTTTGATAGCGATAAAATGTTACTGTGTGAAAAAGTAGATAACCATACCACTATGGAAGAATGGGCTTTTATGTACAATAACGCTCCTAGATATATGGATAGATATGAAGCCATCCAAAAACTCTCAAAATCTGAAGAAACGATCGCAACAAAAACAATGATTACCGCTTTAGGTGATACATACCCTTACTTAAAAAGAGTTACCATTCGAAGAATTAAAAAAGCAGTTAAAAACAATGAGGAAAAGATAAAAAATAAACTATTAGCTCTTGCTAAAAATGATAGCGATTCAAAAGTAAGAGGTGATGCTTTGAGTGCTTTATCCATTCACTTTAAAGATGATGAAGCTGTAAAAAAAGCTTTGGTAGATGGCGCTGCTGAAGAATCTTATTATGTAATTGCTAGTGCGCTAGAAGGACTTTCTGCTACTAATTATGAAGATGCTATGAAATTTGCCAAGAGTTTTGAGACTGAAAAAAATTCAGACATACAAAGTTCTATTAGCAACATTTATGCAACGCATGGAGGAAAAGCACAAAACGCTTATTTTACTGAAAAAATTAAGAACACTGAAGGATTTGGTCGCTACAGTTTAGTTTCTAATTATGGTAAATACCTTAAAAATCAAGATAATGAAACTGTTAAAAGTGCACTTCCTATATTAAAAGATGTTGCTTTAAATGAAGATACTTGGTGGATTAGATTAACAGGAATTAATGCCATTGCAGATTTAGATGAGATGTATGCAAACAGAACTAAAATTGCTGAAAAAGAATTGAAGGAATTAAAAGCTGGAGATAGTAAAGAATTAGAGTTACGAAATGCTATTACTAAAGATAAAGCAATAAATGTTCAGCTAACTTCTATTATGGATGAAATTAAAGCTGCTGAAAAAAATCCTCGTTTAAGAAAAATGATCGGATTAACTGATTAATAGTTGAGTTCAAGAAGAAATATTGAAGTTGGACCGGTTAGATGGAAATTCATAAAATCTCCTTCACCAAGAGAGCCTTATAAGAATATCAAAAAATTATATCAAGTAGAATTATCTAATTTAAGAGCAAAAACAATATCTGATTTAGATAAAAATGAAATTCTAAAGATTAGGAAGCGGACACGGGAAACACTCAGAAAGAAATATAAGAAAGAGCTTCTTCAAAGTAGTCTTTCATTATTTATTTTAATAGCCCTATCAATAATATTGGTATGGCTTTTAATCAAATAAAAGCCCCAACAGAAATTGTTGAGGCTCTTTGCACTAACTAAACAGGAAGGTATTTCGGGCACTACTCCGAAACTTACATAAGGAGGTAATTTAAAATCCTAAGAGTGTAACACCTACAGTAAAGGGGTAAAGCTCTGGCCCTCTCCCTTTCTCAAACAAAGGTGTTAAACTATATTTTGCAAAAACATTAAACCAACCATATCCAGCACGAACTGTTGCACTTACTCTAAACGGATTAGTATTAAAATCTTGCCTATCTTTTTCTTTTTTGTTTTCACCGTTTAAACGGTATTTATACTTCATTTTAGTTTGCAAATTATATCCAAAAATTGCACCTGCAGAAATATGAAATGCTTTTCTAGCATTATCTCCAGTATTAATTTCGAGTAACAATGGAGCATTAATAAACCAAGTTTTAAACCTGTTTTTTGAATAATCTAAAACCGTATCAACTTCTCCCCAAGTATAATTCTTATTAAATTCATCTACTACAGGATGAACAAATTCACCTCCTTCAGGGTTTAATTTAATGTTGTGCTTTAATTCATAGTTGCTCCATTCAGTTCCCATACCGGTAACAATTCCAAAATTATGTTTCTTTATAGGGATATAAAATTCTAAAAAATTAACACTAAAGCTCCATGATTTAGCATAATTCAACTCCATAAACTGAGTAACCTTCTCAGGGTCTATATTCACCTGTTGTGGATCATTACTTAAATCAAAGCCACTCTTTGAATTTAAAAACCCATTAATTGCTAAGTCTATTCCTGCCCAATGATTTCTTCTCTTTTTAATTATTCTTTTAATTTCCACAGAATCACCAATTACAGTAAGTTGTGTACTGCCCCATTTTAACCTTACAGTATCTCCATCATCAATAACAATTACCTCTTTGTTTCCAAGCTTAACATCTACATCATCATTATCTGAAACATTAATGTGTTGTTTTCCCGAAACAATACTAACTTCATCGCCATTATTAATATTCTGTATTCTTCGAATGGGACCAATACTCGCTGCTCCTGATTTGTTTATAGCTTTAATAGCTGGAGAACCTTTTACATTAACACTAGATGCACCAGTAGCTGTTCCTCTGATAGATTCGGACGCATATACTTTAGCATCTGAAGCTCCAGAAATTCCAATAATTACATTTTTAGCAATAAAATTTGATGCTTTAATATCTGACGCACCACTTGTCTTTAAAGTTAACGTGTCTGCTAGCCCTCTTAATTTTAAGTCACTTGCTCCAGAAAATTCAATTGAAAGTTTTGGTACTTCAATATTTAAATCAGCTTCAATTGCTCCAGAACCTTTAATTTTCAATTCATTTTCTCTAATAACATCGAGTGTTGATACATCTAAAGCTCCTCCCAAATTAATTTCTTTAAGATGCTTAAATGTTATTGAAACTGTTATTTCTTGCTTTGATTTAATTTTACCTTTCGTAAAAATAGAAAGCTCACCATTATTCATTTCTGACTTTATATTGTCTAAATATTCCGAATCAAGACCTTCAATTTCTACTTTTTCAGTTAATCCTTGAATTAAAACAACATTAAAAGGCAAACTCACTTTTAAGCTGTTCACATTTTCAAAATTTCTCACCTCTTTTTGCGCAAAAACAGTTGTTGCTATCAAAAGTGTAATAAATAGTATAATTATATTTTTCATTGTTTATTTTTTAAAAATTGTTAAACGATCACCGGTGTTTAAAAATGAGACGAACTGCCTCTTAATTTTGTTACAGCTCTTTTACTTATTTTTCTTTTTCCTTAGGAAATTCAATTGTTTCGTATTCAAAGCAAAAAGAACTTTTTCTTTTCCTTTGTCTAAATTTCCATTAACTCGATGTTTTACTGCAGCTCTAACTAAATCTAATTTAGTCAATTTCCGCTTTTGTAAATTTGGTGTTCCGTCATCTAAAATTTCCTCCTCATAAGTTATGATAACATTATTTTCAGCAAGTAAATCAGCTTGTTTCTCTAGAGAGTTGTTTTTAGGTAATGTACTTGTAGAATCAATTATCTCTTTATTTTCTTTTTCAGGTAAATTTGCCAATTGGTTCTCTTCAATATTTTGATCTTCTTTTATCTTATCTGAATCAACAACTTGTTTTTTATCTTTTTTGATTTTTTGATTTTTTAGAAGAATAAAAGCGTTAACATCTTCAGCAAATTGCTTCTCTTCTTGAATAATAAAATTGTCCATTAAATTATTATCATTAATGCTATCTTCAATAACATTTTCTCTTTCCGCAGTAGGATAATACACTCTATCCTCATCAAACCAGTTTAACGACCACAAAACAATAACTACCGCAGCTGCAGCTGAAGAGTATTTCCAATATAATGGAATTATAATTCCCGCTTTCTTTTTTAAACCTTTCTTATTTTCAAAAACAATTTCAGGGGCAACTAGCTTTGCTTTCTGATAAACTTCAAATTCTTTTTGAGCACTAGCGTTTTTTGCTAAATAACTAAATAACAGCTTAGATTCTTTCTTAGAATTAACTCCTTCTATTTCAGCAATCATTAAAGTCTCATAATCAACCCCTACAACATCTTTTTTCAATGATGTTTTATCAAAATTTTCTGCTGCATTAGGTACCAATTCATGAACCTCAAAATCAGCTAAATCTTCTTTTAATTCAGGGTTTTGTTCTAAAAACAACATCAATTCCGCAACTAGATCAGGAGATAAATTCTCCTCAACATAGTCGAGCAAATATGCTTCGTAGTTATTTATTGTAATTAAACTCATATCAATGCCTCCACACTTCCTAAATAATTCTTTAAAAATTTCCTTCCTCTAAAAATATAAACCTTCACTTGCGATTCAGACATATTAGTCATTTCAGCTATCTCATCATAAGCATAACCTTCATAATCCCGCAGTAAAATAACTGCTTTCTGATCTGGTGGCAATTGCTCTATTGCCTCATGTAAAATTTCTTGTAAATCGGAATATTCCGTTTTTGTACTGTAATTTTCTTCTTTTACAGCATCAAACGATCCTTGTTTTTTTTCTTTTCTAACTACATCAATCAAAGTATGATAAGCTGTAGTAAATAAGTATGATTTTATTTTTTTAAGATCAACATTATCTTTTTTCTCCCAAAATTTCATGAATGTATCCTGAACAATATCTTTAGCCTTATCGCTATCCTTAATGTTTTTCAACACAAAGCGGTAAAGATTATCAGAAAACTGATCAACACTATTGTTATATTCGGAAACAGTCATTAATTAATGTTAGTTGACAGTGTGACGAACTCCTGTTATAAAAAGTTACAGCTAATTTTTATTTTTTATCGAAAACACCAAAAACTGCAGAACCACTTCCTGTCATAGAAGCATAAATAGCACCATCTGCATACAACTGCTCTTTTACTTTTTTTATCTTAAGATGATTCGGAAAAATGGAATTTTCAAAGTCATTTTTAATTATTTGTTTCCAACTTTCAATTGGCCTGTCAATCTCTTTTTTTAGATTACAACCCGACTTTTGAGGTGAAATTCCGCTATACGCTTCGGCAGTACCAATATGTATATTGGGGTATTCAATCTTAATTTCGTAATTACTTAAATCAAATTCAATCGGTTCAAACTCATCTCCTTTATTAAACGCATAAACAGGTTTGTTCTCAATAAAAAAGGCACAATCACTTCCTAATTTCTGTGCATAACTAATCAATCGGTCTGAAGTTATTTTAAGCTCAAACAAATCATTTAAGGCTTTTAACATAAAAGCAGCATCAGCAGATCCCCCACCTAAACCAGCTCCAATTGGAATTACTTTATGCAAATGAATGTTTACAAAAGGAATATTAAAATCAGATTTAATTAATTCAAAAGCCTTTAAACACAAATTAGATGAAGCATTTCCAGGAATTTCAATGCCTGTAGAACTGAATTTCAACTCAGTACTTTCTACAATCTCTAAAACGTCACATAAATTAAAAATCGGGTAAAAGATACTTTCTATATTATGGAAACCATCTTGACGTTTTTCTACAACCCGTAACCCGATATTAATTTTAGCATTAGGAAAAACTATCATTCTACAAATTTAGTAATTTAGCAGGCTGATTTTAGTATTGGATGATGTAAATAAAAGTTTTGTGGACTATTTTATAACCACATCAACTTATAAACTTTTAAGGAATGGCAGTATATTTAGATTTTGAAGAACCAATAAAAGTGTTAGAAGACCAGCTTGTAGAAAACACTAAATTACATGAGGAGAAAGGTGTAGATACTTCTAAGATTGTAACTGAAATAGAAAAAAAATTAAAAGAAACACGTAAAGAAATTTATAGCGGATTAACTGCTTGGCAGAGAGTTCAGGTTTCTAGACATCCTGAAAGGCCTTATACATTAAGTTATATTGAAGCCATTACTGATGGTGAGTTTATCGAATTACACGGAGATAGAACTGTAAAAGATGACAAGGCTATGGTTGGTGGTTTTGGTAGTATTGACGGACAATCGGTTATGTTTATTGGACAGCAAAAAGGTGTTAACACCAAAATGCGTCAATACAGAAACTTTGGAATGCCAAACCCTGAAGGATACCGTAAAGCGCTACGTTTAATGAAACTTGCTGAAAAATTCAACAAGCCTGTTGTTTGTTTTGTAGATACCCCTGGAGCCTTTCCTGGACTAGAAGCTGAAGAAAGAGGTCAAGGTGAAGCAATTGCAAGAAACCTAATAGAAATGGCACAATTATCAGTGCCAATTATTGTGATTATTATTGGTGAAGGAGCTTCTGGTGGAGCTTTAGGTATTGGAGTTGGCGACAAAGTATTAATGTTAGAAAACACACGGTATTCTGTTATTTCGCCTGAATCTTGTTCTTCTATTATATGGAAAAACTGGGAACACAAAGAAGAAGCTGCTGAAGCATTAAAGTTAACTTCTGATGACATGCTAAAAAACAAATTAATTGATGGAGTAATAAAAGAACCAATTGGTGGAGCTCATGTTAATCCTGAAGAAATGTTTGCTACAGTGAAAAAAGAAATTTTGAAACACTTACCAAAACTTAGTGAACTTGATAAAGATAAATTAGTGACAAAACGAATTAACAAGTTTTGTGCTATGGGAGTTATTAATGAGTAGTACTTATTAAGTATAATTAAAAAAGGGTCTAAATAATTATTAGACCCTTTTTTAGTTCTAGTTATTCCTGTTATTTATTATACCAAAAATATAATTCTTGAATATCCTCTGTATGAATATATGAGCCTTTAATTGCTCTTGTAGCATAATCGTAAATTGTTAATTGATTTCCATTTGCAACATACAATTCTCCCATTAATTCATCAAACCAAATTCTATCTGCAATCACACCATTTAAATAACCAAGTGTAGAGTAGTTATTAGCATTAACATAAGTTAAGTTTCCTCCTGCAGCAACTAAATACACACCATTTCCAACTTCTAAACAATCATCAATTTTACCTAGACTTGATATATTAAAAGGTGAATATTTTCCGCCTGTTGTAACGTCATAAAAAATTAATTCTGCTACAGTACTACTTGTTGTATTTGTCAACAAAGCCATAGTTAACGAAGAAAGAGAATACATTCCTTTAATATCAGAATTTGTAACTGTTTGATGTATTCTAACTCCAGAATATAACCATGTTAAAGATATTCTGGTTACGTTATTTACCACTATTGGTTTTTCTTCCATAACAACATATTCTTCATTATGAATAAATGCACTCTCCATAAAATACCCAGTACTTGTTCCTGTCGAATAATTCGGGTTTCCATTTTTATCATACCCTTGCAAACCTCCGTTTCGTTTTCCCAAATAAATATTTTGATCATTATAATAAAACCCAGTGTAATACGGTGTTGGTGGATTTCCTGGAACAAGAACAGACCACAACTCACCTCCTAAAGATAATTCCCTAGCACTTATTGCTCCAACTGTTGCTCCTACATTAACAAGTTGTTGATTAGTTGGATCAATTGCTCCACCAATAAAATCGCCATTTATTCCTGTATAAAAACTTCCATTATAGCTATCATCTAACATATAGATATTAGAAAAGTTACCACTATTACTTAATACAAAAACACCCTGTCGCTCTTTTTCTACTTCTTCAAAAAGAATAGGAACGTATTTTGTTGTTGTATTTATCCCATCTGATACAGTAACATTAAAAAAATATTCTCCTGAAGCCATTTGTAAATCATTAAAATCAAAATCTACACTTAAATTATATGACTTACTATTTGAGGTAGCTGGTGTTTTAGTTATTGTTCTTAAAACAGGCGTATTTTTCTTATCTCTTAAAGTAACTGTAATTCGTTCAATATTTCTGTCATCTTTAATAATTCCGGCAATTTCAATTGTTTCCCCTCCACTTATTTTTTGGTAATTAACAGGAGAAACGATATTAATAGTAGGATCAATATTATCTTCATCTTTAGAGCAAGACAATATAAAGATGCAAACCAAAATGAGATATAGAACTCTAAAATTCACATTCTAAAAATAATGTTTTAAATCAAAACCTAGGGTCTCATTTGTTAAATGGTAGCTTTAAGATTAACTATTCCCACAATAAAAGGATTTGAAATTATTCGTTAACAAAGCTGTTAAAAACAAGTTAATAACCTTTTAATCAGTTACTTTTATTACGTTTTTACAACTGTAATAACTAAAAAAATTATTCTTATAAAATAATGAAATAGCTAAACCTCTAATTGTTAACTTTGAATCATGGCTGAAGACAAGAAAACATTTACACGAAAAAGAACTAAACCATCATACTCTCCTGCTCCTTTGGAGCATGGGAAACTACCACCACAAGCAGTAGATTTAGAAGAAGCCGTTTTAGGAGCCTTAATGTTAGAAAAAGATGCAGTAAATGCTGCCATAGATATTCTTCAACCAAATAGTTTCTACAAAGAAACACATCAAAAAATATATGCAGTAATTCAACATTTATTTGGCAAATCAGATCCAGTAGATATTTTAACGGTTACTAATGAATTAAAACAAAGAGGAGAATTAGATTTAGTTGGCGGACCGTATTACATTACCCAACTAACAAATAGAGTTGCCTCTGCTGCAAACATAGAATACCACGCAAGAATAATTGCACAAAAATATATTCAAAGAGAATTAATCAGAATTTCTTCTGAAATAATTACCGATGCTTATGATGAAACAACAGATGTTTTTTCATTATTAGATAAAGCTGAATCGAGCTTATTTTCTGTTGCAGAAGGTAATATTAGAAAGAATTACGAATCAATGTCCGACTTGATTAGAGAATCAATTAAACAAATTGAAGAAGCTAAAAATCAAGAAAGTGGTGTAATTGGAGTTGCTTCTGGATTTACAGCGCTTGATAGAGTTACCTCAGGGTGGCAACCATCCGATTTAGTTATTATAGCTGCTCGTCCTGCAATGGGAAAAACATCTTATGTTCTTTCCTTAGCCAGAAATGCAGCTGTAGATTTTAATATTCCAGTAGCATTTTTCTCATTAGAGATGTCATCTGTTCAATTAGTTACTAGATTAGTTTCAGCAGAATCAGAAATTTCATCTGAAAAATTAAGAAGTGGGGACTTACGAAATGATGAAATACAACAAATTCAAACAAAAATAGCTGGACTTGCTGAAGCTCCTTTATTTATTGATGATTCTGCAGGTTTATCAGTTTTCGAATTAAGAGCAAAAGCAAGAAGACTAAAAGCACAACACAACATTCAACTATTAATCATTGATTACCTTCAACTAATGAGTGGTAATGGTGATAATGGTGGAAATAGAGAGCAGGAAATTAGTATGATTTCTCGTTCCTTAAAAAGTATTGCAAAAGAATTAAACATTCCTGTTTTAGCGCTTTCTCAATTAAGTAGAGCTGTTGAAACTAGAGGTGGAGATAAAAGGCCACAGCTTTCAGATTTAAGAGAATCTGGATCTATTGAGCAAGATGCAGATATGGTGCAATTCTTACACAGAGCACAATATTATGGAATTACAGAGGATGAAGATGGAAATTCAACTGAAGGTGCTGCTACTGTTATTATTGCTAAACACAGAAATGGTTCTGTTGAAGATGTAAAACTTAAATTTATTGGTCACCTTGCTAAATTTGAAGATTTTGAGCAAGGAAATAATGATTTTGGTGATTTTGATAACAACGCAATGCCGCTAGGTGAAGATTTTGATGCCCCAACAATCCCTTCAAAAATGAACGATATTCAAGATGACAGTTTTGATTATGGAATAGATGATGATGACGATGCTCCGTTTTAAAAGAATCTCATACTGAGCTTATCTAAGTTTATTTGTAATTTTAAATCAATGAATCTATTCAAAAAAACAATATTCCTTTTAATTCTTACGCTGTTCTCACTAAAAGCTAGTGCAACATATCTGTTAATTCCAATGGATAATTCGCAAAAAAACCACCTTAAAGCTTATGGTGTCGCATATTGGGTTCTACAAAACAATGTAGAAATTGATTGGTTATTAAATTACCGAGGTGGTAGTTTTATGATTAAACACATCAAAACTATTGAAGATGAATTAATTATTAGAGGCGTATCTTTTGAGGTAATTGCTAATGTAAAATCTACAGCAATACTATCTGAAATTTCGGATCCTGAGGTAAATATGGACGTTGTTAAATTAGAAAAGCAACCCAAAATTGCAGTATATTCTCCAAAAAACAAACAGCCATGGGATGATGCTGTTACCTTAGTTCTAAAATATGCTGAAATCCCTTATGATGTTGTTTACGATGATGAGATAATTGAAGGTGTATTACCAAAATACGACTGGCTACATCTTCATCATGAAGATTTTACAGGCCAATATGGGAAATTTTATTTTAGGTATAGAAATGCGCCCTGGTATAGAGAACAAGTTCGATATAACGAAGAGACTGCTTCTCGTCTAGGGTTTAGTAAAGTTTCACAACTTAAACTAGCTGTAGCTAAAAACATTAAAAAATTTACTTTTGGGGGAGGCTTTTTATTTGCAATGTGTTCAGGCACTGATGCTCTAGACATTGCTTTGTCAGCTGAGGGGATTGACATTTGTGAATCGATGTTTGATGGCGATGGATCAACTCCAAATTATAATTCAAAATTAGATTATAGCAAAACATTTGCTTTTAAAGATTTCACTTTGAAAACAAGCCCTACAGAATATGAATTCTCTAATATTGACGCTACTCAAACTCACGCAAAAACTCCTAAAAACATAGATAATTTTACTTTATTTGATTTTTCTGCGAAATGGGATATTATACCAACTATGCTTTGTCAAAATCACACAAGTATCGTTAATGGTTTTTATGGACAAACAACAGGTTACAATAAACAATTTTTAAAATCAGATGTTTTAATAATGGGGGAAAACAAATCACTCAATTCTGCAAAATATATCCATGGAGAAATGGGAAAAGGTACTTGGACTTTTTATGGCGGACATGATCCTGCTGACTATCAACACATGGTTGGTGATCCTCCTACAGATTTAAACTTACACCCAAATTCTGCAGGGTATCGCTTAATTCTAAATAACATTTTATTTCCTGCAGCTAAGAAAAAGAAACAGAAGACTTAACAATTCAAATAATGGTAAAAGAACAATTTTCTATAAAAAAAATACTCGTTATCCTTCTGTTTTTTATTTCTGGATTTTCAGGATTGATATATCAAATTTTATGGTCACGACAATTCAAACTTTTATTAGGAAGTAGTATCGTATCTGTAAGTATAATAGTTTCAATGTTCATGTTAGGGTTACTACTGGGATCTTGGTGGATAGGTAAAAAATTAGAAAATAAATTAATTAAAAACGAGTTACGCTATTACGGGTATTTAGAAATATTAATAGGTATTTCTGCTCTAATATTATTATTT
>JAQXDJ010000096.1 GCA_029251425.1 Vicingaceae bacterium | reverse complement strand
TTAAAATACGTTTGATACTCTTGTACTGAACCACCAAAAGGAGGTTTATCTTCATTTAAAGGAGCATTAAACATTAACCCTACAATTTTACCCTTTGGTTTTAATAATTGATGTGCATGGTTCGCATAATTTTGGCGTAATTTTTTATCAATTGCACAAAAAAATGTTTGCTCTACTATTAAGTCAAACTGTCCCTCAAAATCAAAGAAATTTTGATTGATAATATGTTCTTTAGGAAAACCTGTAACTCTTTCTTTAAATTTTGAAATTGCAGTAGGTGCAATATCAATAACCGTTACATTTTTAAACCCTAATTGATGTAAATATTCTGCCTCATAAGAGTTTCCTGCTCCAGGAATTAAAATAGAAATGGACTTATCTTCCAATTGGTCAAAATATGCTTCTAAAGGTGTAGTAATCGCTCCAACATCCCAGCCAATATCATCATTTTGGTATCTTTTATCCCAAAAATCTTGTGTTAAATTTATCATATCCTTATTTCAACTTTGGGTTATTATGATGTCTGTCCTTATCTCTTTTAGTTTTCTTTTCTAAATTTTTATGTAAAGCATCCGTTAAATTTATTCCTGTTTGGTTAGCTAAACAAATTAACACAAACAACACATCAGCCATTTCTTCTCCTAAGTCTTTTTTCTTATCACTTTCCTTTTCCGATTGTTCACCATATCTTCTGGCTATAATTCGAGCAACTTCTCCAACTTCCTCAGTAAGCATAGCCATGTTAGTAAGCTCATTGAAATAACGTACACCATTTTCCTTAATCCATTCGTCAACAACCTTTTGTGCTTCTTCTATTGTCATTTTATTTAATTTAAACCCTAAAATTACCGCTTTAATTCTATTTTGGTATTTTTAAATGCTTAACAAAAAATATGCGTCTCAAAAAAAGATATTTCCCCTACTATGTTGTTGCTATGGTTATTATGCTTGTGGCTGTGGGTTATTTTTCTTCTTTCGAAAAAAAGAAACAGCAAAAACACCTTTGTTGGATTAATATCCAGACACAAATAAATTCAGTTAATGATTTAGATTCTTTAGTTGACTATGAAATTATTGAATTTCAAAGCTTGGTAGAACAAAGCTTAGTAGTTAGGGCTGAAATGTTAAAACTAGCAACCGAAATTAGCCAAAACCCTGAAGCACCAATTGCTTCTAAAAATTTAGAATTCTTAAAAGAAAACACTCAATTATGCTTAGATTTAAGGGACGATCTTTATGCTGTGACCAATAGGTATGAATGTGCTTTAGATGCTACAGAACAAGAATTAAAAAGAGAACATGTCCCTGAAATTATCAGAACCAAAGCTGTAATGCTTTCTGTTGCTGCCGCACTTACTTTATACGACAATTATTTAATGGGAGCCTTACTTTTTGAAAATGATAAACGATTAAGAAGAATAGTAAATGATCCAGATAAAGGTTTTGGGATTTCTGCCAATGAATTATTAGAGATTACTTTGGCTGCCAACTCCATACGTAACCAGAAAAGAATGCAAGATGGTATAGTGTTTTTTGAAAAAAAATCTACTCTATTTAAGGGTCTGAATGATCATGATTACAACTATCTAAAACATCTCATTTATGCTAGCCCATCATACAATCATATTAAAACCATTGGAACTACGGGAATGCTTAAAAAGAAATTTAAAATGTTTGGTAAGATTTCTAGAGATATTGTTGCTGAACTAAGAGATGATGGGTTAGATGGAATAAGTAAGTTTTTCGGGAATTCTGTTGGGTTAGTAGAGTCGAGAAAAGGAAAGTTATATAACCAAGAGCAAATAAGAAAAGAACTTTTAGAACAATTACAACCTTTAGATATTAGATATTATCCTAGAAAAAACACCTTTTAGGTTAACCGACAAATTAATACCAGGCCATTTTGGACATGTTGCCATTTGGGTTGGTAATCAACAAGAGCTAAAAGAAAGAGACCTTTGGAATCATGAAGTAGTTCAACCTCATCATAATAAAATTACACCTAAAGGAGAAACTATTAATTCTAAAAATGGTTACTGTATTGTAGAGGCTTTACGCGAAGGGGTTAAATTAAGTTCTTTAGAAGAGTTTATGAATGTTGATGACATCGCTATTCTTAGACCTGTTTTTAAAGATAACATAAATGAAAAAGAAAAGGAGTCTCTCTTGCTCACTTTCAGGCAAGTTGGTAAGGAATATGATTTTAATTTTGACGTAAATACTACTGAAAAAATAGTGTGTTCAGAACTTGCCTACGTATGTTTTCCACAAATAAATTGGGCTACCGAAAAAACTGCTGGAAGACATACCATAAGCCCTGATAACGTTGCTAATTTATGCTGGAATGGCACACCTTTAGAACTAATAACTTTTTACCATGATGGTGAAAAAATTGATGAATCAAACCAATTGAATGTTCTTAAAATATTAATGTCGGAAAAAAAAGAAGACTAGTCTTCAATAATTAATTTGTACCCAATTCCTCGTATATTTTTAACTTCAATAGAAGCATCGTTTTCTAACTTCTTCCTTAATTTAGAAACATACACATCTAAGGTTCTTCCAACATAATCACCTTCATCACCCCAAACTTTGTTTAAAATAATATCTCGTTCAACTGTTTCGTTAGCAGATTCATAAAGTAAGTTTAACAACTCACTCTCTTTACTAGTCAATTCAATTGTTTTTTCTTTACGAATAAGCACCATCTTTTTAGGGTCATACAAATAATCACCTAATTTAATCTTGTTTTTATCTTTTTCGGCCTTAGTCTTTTTCTTTCTTAAAGCAGCTATAATTATAAAAATTGCTAAAAACCCTATTAAAAATATTATTAATAAAGAACTGTCTTCTTCAGGTTCTTTCTCTATTTTTAAAAATTGTATAACTATCTCATAGCAATCTTCTGGGTAAGGTCGGCTTTTACACGCTATTTCTCCTGTTAATGAATCTGAAGCAAAAACATCCACCTCATAGCTGTAAACAACCTCTGCTGTTTTGCACTTTTCTACCTTAACTAAGTAGCTACTCTTAAGGTGTGAACTCTTAATAATTGAATCAATAAAATATATAAACGCTTCTGGTTGAAAGCCAAAATCGGTGCTAAATTGAATTCTATAAGTATCGTTTTCTTTTAATATTGGCTTAACTAAAGAAGAAGAATCATTCGATTGAAGCAAAATTACATGGCCAATTTTACGCATTACAACTTCTTCTCGATCTTGCTCAATTTTAGTATTTGCTCCGCAAACTTGCAAAACAATTAAAAGCATAAATCCAACAACAGCTATTTGAATCAATTTATTCATATTGTAAATTTATAGTTTTTGAAACCACCAAACGGCCTTTTACAATGCTTTT
>JAQXDJ010000095.1 GCA_029251425.1 Vicingaceae bacterium | reverse complement strand
CTATCAGCTAATGGTTTAATCTTAATTGCCATATTTATACGTTTTTAATTATTTATATTCTTTTCGGATGTAGTCATATTTCATACCATTTGAAAAAAGCTACACTTTGTCCGACAAATTTTCTTATTCCATAAAAAAAGTGTCAGAAAAATATTATTTAACTGACACTTTTTCACACATTGTGTATGTATCTTTTTATTCTGTTTCTTCTGCAGGTTGTTCTGTTGATGCAGGAGCATTATTTGCTGGAAGTGGCACTCCGTTTGCAACTGGTGCAGAAGGCAATGTTTTCTCATCAATTTGTTCCATCATTTTAGATTGCTCTCCACCCTCATCATCTGTAACTACTGAAGAACCTCCAGTAAATGATGCTGACCAAATACTTAAAACAACTAATGCAATTCCCATTGTCCATGTTGCCTTCTCTAAAAAGTCTGTTGTTTTTCTAACTCCCATTACTTGGTTGTTAGTTGAAAATGCTGAATCTAAACCACCTTTTGGGTTTTGTATTAATACGATTAGTACTAAAAGCACACAAACGATAATTACTAAGACTGAAATTAAATATACCATTACTTTATCTTTTGTTTCAAAATTTTAATTTGGGCTGCAAAATAACTGCTTTTTTTTGGATTTTTCAACATTAATTTTTCGTAAGTGCTAATTGCCTCCTGAAAATTACCCTGATCAACATGAATAACAGCTAAAGTTTCACTCACAACTCCGTCATCAGTAACACTTAAACGAGCCATATTTGTTGGTGAATAAAACTCCGTTTTTTCAGGCTTTATTCTTGGATCTTCTTGAATAAATCTATCAATTAAATCTTGTGTTTGTTCTTTTTTATTTTTTAAGGATACCTCTTGCCCCTCTCCATTATAATGTTTTAACCATGATGAAAATGAATGTGTTACATTTTCATCAAACAAATCTATTTCATCTATTACTGCCTCCTTCTCTTCATTAACAACATCTTCAGATTCCATTAAAATGGTACTACTAATTGCTGTTGTTAAATACTCTTTTTCTAAAATAGCTAATTCATCCTCACCTTCAACTGGTACAAATTTATCTAAAACTGATTCCTTAATCTTTTTATCCGTTTCAACCTCACTTATTGTTTCTTTCTTCTCAACTACTTCTTCTTGAACCGTTTTTGATGTTGCTTTTTCATTTAAAACTTCAGCAACAATAATATTTTCTTTTACCGAAACTTCTTCTGTCTGATGAATATATCCAAACAACTTGTTTCTGTCCGAGCAAATAGCAGCAGTCTTTTTTAATTGCTCATCAAATAAAATGCTATTGCTCTCATTTAATTGAATCGCATACATCAATTGTCCGGTTTGGCAATATGGAAACTCTTGAACAACAGGTAACATTTCAGCTTCAGAAGCATTTTTAAGCTGCGCTGAATTATCTAAATATTGTATGAAATTATTTACCTGCATCTACCAATTACTAACCGCTTTATTAAATATGTCTTGTGTTAATTGATCATTAATATCTTTTATCAACTCATCTTCAATGGCAGATAAATTTTGAGAGCTATCATAATCTAAATAACGAGAAAAATTGGTTTCAAAATCTGCCTCTTTATCTTTTGTATTTGTAAACTTAACTTTCACCGTAATAGTTAATCTATTTAAAGCTGCTGTTTCATTTCCTTGTATAGCTACAGAAGTAACTTTATACCCAGTAATTGATCCATCAAATTGCAAATCTCCGTCTCGTGTAGCTAAATCCAAATTGGTTTGAGATATAAACTTATCTTTTAAAGCCTCAGTAAATGTTTGACTCAAATTAGCATTTGCTAAAGGTGCGTAACTCTGAAATGTTTTTACAGAAACCGTTTTAACATCCTCAGCAATAGAAGCTCCAGTAAACGAGTAATTCATTTTACAACCTATTGCTGTAAAACAAATCAAAATCAATATGTAACTATATTTTTTCAACTGTTAATATCGTATTCTTTAATTTTTCGATAAAGTGTTCTTTCAGAAATACCCAATTCATCAGCAGCTCTTTTCCTTTTACCACTATATTTCTGCAATGCCTTAATAATCATCTCTTTTTCTTTATCTGCTAAAGATAAAGATTCCTCTACCACTTCTTCCTCTACATTTATTGATGAAGATGAATTTACCCCCTCTTCTCTAGGGAGAATTTGGGGCTTATAAATTTGAGGGTCAGCAGCTTGTTGAGGCTCTTTATTTTCATATAAACGCTGTACACTTTGCATAATTGCAGGATTATTCGTTACAGTAGAAATATCTCCTCCACTATTTTGCATTAATCCTACAACAATGTTTTTCAACTCCGTAACATCACCTTTTAAATCAAACAATACTTTGTATAAAATATCTCTTTCCGATAAGTCTGATTTATCATCACCTTTATAGAGCGTTGGTAAATTCTCGTTATTATCAGCAGGCAAATATTTCATCAAATTAGCAGCATTCACATCTCTTGAAGTTTCAATAACTGAAACCTGTTCTGCAACATTTTTCAACTGCCTAATATTCCCCTTCCATCTATAATTCTCTAACAAGTCAATCGCTTCAGGGTTTAACTTTACTGCAGGCATTCTATATTTATTAGCAAAATCTGCGGCAAATTTTCTAAACAATAAATGAATATCTTCTTTACGCTCTCTTAATGCAGGCAATTGTATTGGCACTGTATTCAAACGATAAAACAAATCTTCTCTAAACCTTCCTTTTTTTATTGCTTGAGGAATGTTGACATTTGTTGCTGTTACAATCCTAATATCTGTTTTCAAAACTTTAGAAGATCCTACTTTTATAAACTCTCCTGTTTCTAAAACTCTTAATAATCTAACTTGAGTTTGAACAGGCAGCTCTGCAACTTCATCTAAAAATATTGTTCCACCATCTGCAACTTCAAAATATCCTTTACGAGAATCGTGTGCTCCTGTAAATGCACCTTTTTCATGTCCAAACAATTCAGAATCAATAGTTCCTTCAGGTATTGCCCCACAATTTACAGCAATGTATTTATTGTGTTTTCTTGCACTTAGCTGATGAATAATTTGAGGCATAACCTCTTTTCCAACACCACTTTCTCCAGTAATTAAAACAGATAAGTCGGTTACAGCAACTTGTGCAGCAACTTCAATTGCTCTATCTAAAGCTGGAGCATTCCCTATAATTCCGAAACGTTGTTTTATCTGTTGTTTATCCATTTTTTAGTTAAAAAGGGCTCAGCATTTAAGAATCAGTTCTTACTAATTACTAAACACTTACTCCTGACTACTTAATTACTTTACTGCTTTTCCTAATAAAGTTCCTCCTGTACAATCATGCACATGAACATTAACATAATCACCTACTTTATAATTCTCTTTTGGAAATACTACTACCGTGTTTTGAGAAGTTCTTCCTGCTAATTCTTGATCGTTTCTTTTAGATGGCTTTTCTACCAACACTTCAAATGTTTTTCCAACATAAGATTTATTAATCTCAAAAGAATGATCTCTCTGTAAGTCAACAATTTCTGTTAACCGTCTACTTTTATCCGCTTCTGGCACATCATCTTCAAACTTTTTAGCGGCTGCAGTATTTGGTCTTTCAGAATATTTAAACATATAAGAAAAATCATACCT
>JAQXDJ010000043.1 GCA_029251425.1 Vicingaceae bacterium | reverse complement strand
TCTGTCGACTTCACAATAACCATAGATTATATTTTGCAGCTAATAAGTTATTTAAGTCAGACGATCAAGGGAATACATGGACGGCAATATCAGAAGATTTAACACGTCAATTAGATCGTAACCAAGTTGAGGTAATGGGTGAAATTCAAAAACCAGAAGTGGTAATGAAAAATAAATCAACAACCATGTTTGGAAATATTGTAGCCTTAACGGAGTCTCCAAAAAATGAAAACTTGTTATATGTAGGTACGGATGATGGATTAATCAAGATCACGACTGATGGAGACGCGAGCTGGACTAAAAAATCTTATTTTGCAGGTGTACCTGACATGACTTACGTAAATATGTTATTAACTTCTCAACATGATGAAGGAACAGTTTATGCTGTGTTTAATAATCATAAAAGAGGTGATTTTAAGCCTTATATTATGAAGTCGACAGATAAGGGTAATGCATGGACTTCTATTGTTGGTAATTTACCAGAAAGAGGTAGTATTTATGCTATAGCTGAAGATCATGTCAATCCGGATTTATTATTTGCAGGAACTGAATTCGGTGTATTTTTCACGATTGATGGAGGTGCTAATTGGGTGCAATTAAAATCTGGTTTACCAACAGTAGCAATAAGAGATATAGCGATTCAGCAAAGAGAAAATGATTTAGTATTAGCTTCTTTTGGTAGAGGTTTTTATGTGTTAGATGATTATTCTACATTAAGAGAGCTTACGGCAGAGAATTTAGAAAAAGACGCTTATATCTTTCCAATAAAAACCGCTTTGGAATATATTCCAACTAATCCATTGGGGTTAAGAGGGAGAGGTCATCAAGGTGAGTCATTCTATTTGGCTAAGAACCCTGATTTTGGAGCAACAATTAGATTTTATTTAAAGGAATCACCTCAAACTTTAAAAGATAAACGTAAAAAAGACATGGAAGAGGGGCATCTAATTTATCCTTCAAATGCAGACTTTTTTGCTGAAGATAATGAGGAAGATGCTTTCTTAATGTTTGTGATAAAAGATATGGATGGTAAAGAAGTTAGAAAAATTAAAACTGGAGCTAGTCAAGGAATTAATTCTGTAAATTGGAATTTACGTTATCCAACAACATCTCCAATTACATTAAAACCTAGTACGCCAGGTCGTTATTCTGACGCTGATGAAGGACCTTTGGTTTTACCAGGGACTTATTCTGTGGAATTTTATTTATGTAATAATGGTGTGGTCGAAAAAATGGGAAATAACCAATCTTTTGAAGTGAAGGCTTTAGAAAATTCTTCATTAGCAAGGCAGACTAAAGAGAGCATTGTATTTAAGACTAAGTTAGCTGAATTACGCAGACAATTTTTTGGAACGTCATCTCAGTTAAGTGATTTATCTAAGCAGTTAAAATATATTAAAGCTGCGATACATACTTATCCTAATGCAGACTTAACTTGGTTGAATGAAGTGAAAACGATTGAGTTGTTGATTGTTAAAATTAACGGCTTGATGTGGGGAGAAGGTCACCTAGCGAAAAGAGATGTTGAGACTTTACCCGGTGCAGGTGGTCGAATAGAAACTATTGTTTATCAGACTTGGTATTCAACGTCTAATCCAACAACTACGCAAAAAGAACAGTACACTATTGCTATAGAGGAATACGAAACAATTAAATCTAAAGTGGTGATAGTT
>JAQXDJ010000033.1 GCA_029251425.1 Vicingaceae bacterium | reverse complement strand
TTATAATTATGAAAATTATATTTATTGTTTTACAATTCTCTGTGTAACAATTTTATCTCTATGCTGGATTTGAACAAAATAAATTCCATTGCTAAACTCAATTAAAGAAATCTCTAATTTGTTTTGAGTAACATTCGTAGCTTTAAAAACTTCTTTTCCTATACTACTAATTACTGAAATATTTGACTTTTTAAATACACTCAAATCAATAGTTACATTCCCTTTTGTTGGGTTAGGGTAAACTAAGATGTTATTTTTAAGAGCTTGCTCATATACCCCTACATTACTTTGATTAGAAATAGTAACAACAACATCTCCTGAAACTCCAGAGCCGTCATTAGCAGTGGCAACTACCTTTACAGTTCCATCTGTTTGAGCAGTTAATAATCCGTTATTATCAATTAAAGCGTAACCTGTTACGCTGGTAACACTCCATGTATAAGTAGTATCATTTGCATATGTTGGAAGTACTCCTGCATCCATTTGTAAACTTCCTCCTAAAGTTGCAATAGTAGATTGTCCTCCTTGTCCTTGAACTGAGATAGTATTAACTAAATAATTACAATCTAAACTATAACTAGCTACAGCATCAATATTGGTCCATGAAGCAGAAGCATTCGCAACATTATCTACTTGAATACAGGTTAAATTCGGGTTTGATGTGGCGTAAAAATTATTTAATGTAGTAGTGCTTACATTTTTCATATTTAAAGAACTTAAGTTGTTTTGTAAGCAGTATAATTTTACTAATGAACTGTTGTTACTTACATCTAGACTTATTAGATTATTGTTATGAGCAGTAAACTCTGTTAATGCCGTATTTTGACTTAAATCTATAGAAGTGAAATTGTTATCTTGAATAACTAGTCTCGTTAGATTTATGTTTTGACTTAAATCTATAGAAGTGAAATTGTTATCGGCAATAAGTAGTTGAACTAAATTTATATTTTGACTAACATCTAAATTAGTTAACAAATTGCTGCTTATTTGTAATATAGTAAGTGAAACGTTTTGACTAAGGTCTATTGAACTAATACTATTGTTAGCACATCTTAAATGATCTAAAGATGTAAATGCTTCGACACCAGTCATGTCAATTATCCCATCGTTAGAACAATCAATTTGGCCAGTAAAAGCTGTTGCCTCACTCACTTGTATTTCGGTATCTGAATTAATGTTTATAGAGGGATTTCCGAGCAAATAAGTTTTAAAATTAGCATCTGGTATGTTTACGTTTTGGGCTGTAACTCCAAAACTTAATATTGTTAATGTTATAATACTTAATAATGATTTTTTCATGTTCTTTTTTGTTTTTAGTTAAAATCTAAGTTATTGTTTAATTACTCGTTGCACATTAACACCTTTTAGCGTTCTAATTTTCAATAAATAGATACCAGATTCATTGTTAGATAAATCAATAGTTGTAACATTAGACGTTAACTTTTCATCAACTATTTTCTGACCTACTAAACTGTAAACCTCTACAGAAGTTCCACTAAAATCTGGTAAAGAAATCTCGAACAAACCTTTTGTTGGGTTAGGATAAATACTTAATCCGTTTTCAGAATTAATGTTATTAATTCCAACAGTAGTTACACTTACACAAGCCGAAGTATCCATACAACCGATAGTATTAATAATAACTGCATAGTTTCCATTTACCGTTGCAGGAAAAGATTGGTTTGTTGCAGATGGGATTATTGCATTACCGTTATCACAATCTATCCATTGGTATGTCCCTCCAGCCGCATTAGCCGAAATAGTATTATTATTTAAAGTTGTAGCAACATCAATAACGCAACTTAATTTAACAACAAAAATATCAGCACTTCCATTAGAAGTTAAGTTACTTACTCCTGCTCCTGGATCGAAATCTACAGTATTATAATAGCTTCCCGTAGCATAAATATTTCCACTCCCATCAACATCAATTGATTTACCTTCTTCAGAACCTGTTCCTCCAATACTTTTTGCCCAAACAAAATCACCATTTACATCTAATTTAGAAATAAAAATATCTGTAGCTCCATTTGATATTAAATTATCTGTTCCAGCTCCTGGGTTAAAATCTACAGTACCATTAAATCTACCAGTGCTATAAGCGTTACCTGCTCCATCAATTCGTAAAGAGAATGCTAGATCATTATCTGTACCTCCCATACCTTTTGCCCAAACAAAATCACCATTTGAATCTAATTTAGAAATAAAAATATCTGTTGCTCCATTGGATATTAAATTATCTGTTCCAGCTCCTGGATTAAAATCTGCAGTAGCAGTAAACGAACCTGTTGTATAAACATTACCAGAAGCATCAACATCAATAGAATTGGCTAGCTCTGAGCTAGCTCCTCCTAAACCTTTTGCCCAAACAAAATCACCATTTGCATCTAGTTTTGAAACAAAAACATCTCCTACTCCATTTGACACTAAATTATCTGTTCCAGCTCCTGGATTAAAATCTACTGTAGCTACAAATTGTCCTGTAGTATATACATTTCCAGCATTATCAATATGAATAGACTTTCCTTGATCAAGACCTAGACCTCCAAAGCTTTTTGCCCAAACAAAATTTCCTGAAGCATCTAATTTAGAAACAAAAATATCAGGCTGAGTAGTGTTAGTTGACACCAAATTATTGGTTCCAGCTCCAGGGTTAAAATCTACTGTACCTCTAAATCCTCCTGTAGTATAAACATTACCCCCAGCATCAACACTGATAGAGTGCCCTTCATCTGCAGCTGTACTTCCAAAGCTTTTTGCCCAAACAAAATCACCATTCGCATCTAATTTAGAAACGAAAATATCATAATTCCCATTCGTTGAAATGTTATTCGTTCCTGTTCCAGGATCAAAATCTATAGTTCCATTAAAACTTCCTGTTAGGTAAACATTCTCTGCAGCATCAACATAAATTGAATGCGCTGTATTTGTACTTGATCCTCCAAAGTTTTTTGCCCAAACAAAATTTCCTGAAGCATCTAATTTTGAAACAAAAACATCAAATATTGTAGCTGTTAGATTAGCTACTCCTGCTCCAGGATCAAAATCTATAGTCCCGTAAAAAACTCCTGTCGTATAAACATTTCCTGCATCATCAACATGAATATAATGTGAATAATCCTGTGCGTTTGCTGTAGCACCAAAACTTGTAGACCAATCGTAATTAGCATCTTGTGCCATTAACAAATTACTACTTAATAGTAGTGCAACTAATATTATCTTTAAATTGTATCTTTTTTTCATAGTTTTTATTTTAAGTGTTTGTATTTATGCTCTTTTTATAATTAAATATTGGTTTTAATGAGAAAATAATTCCCAAAAGTATTAGAATGTACATACCATAAATAGAAAGGAAATTACCAAACACTGTTTCTAAAAGAGCAGGGTTGTTTTTATTGTACTTAATGGTAATTTTATCACCAACAGTCTTCATACTCCCTATAAAAGGTATTCTAAAAAGATCAACACTTCCTAATTGCTCTGTTCCATTTTCTAAGTTAAACTTAATAATAGCAGATTCTCTTGCTCTTTTACCTTGATGAAAAGTAATTTCAGTAATCTCTCCTTCTGTCTTAATAAAATCCTCATCTTGAGAGAAGCAATAATTAGCTGAAAATATTAATGTTATAACTAATAAATATTTCATTAAGCAACTATCTTATTAATAACCTCTGTCATTTCTTTAAATGCTTCTTTTTGTGATGAAGCAAGCAATGCATTCTTTATTGCTCCAGTAATAATTTCCAATACATTTCTATATCTTTTTTCACTTTTACCAAAATATGCATGCATTAATTTGTTAGGAATAATATATGTTGCTTTTAATTTATTTTCCTGAACAAAATGAATTCTCATTCCGTGCATAGCACTTTTTTTAATTACAATACATTTTTCCATTTGACCATTCCTATCTGTCCTTACCTCCCAGCTATCATAATCTATTGAGCATTCGTAAGTCGATTCTTTTTTCAAAAAATCAAGAACTTTTTCTAAAGAATTGTACTCGCTTTTAATTGTAATCTCTTTTTCCATATCTGCTATTTTTATTTTTAAATCTTCCCAAATGAGAATAAATAACACACCCTAATAAGTGTAGATTATTCATTTAATTATAAATATAGAGAACAAGAAGACTTGAAAAAATAGACAATCTATTTTCGATGAATTAGAATAAATAAGTGTGATGATTGGAAGAATATCCGTAAAGGACTTTTTAATTCTTATCCCAACTTAAAAATGTAGATAGAAAGGATTCTTTTTTACGAGATGATACTGGAATTTTACTCCCATTTTTTAGAAAAATAGCACCAGACTTCTCGTATTTGTCTATATATTTTAAATTAACCATAAAAGATTGGTGAGGTCTTGTAAAATTAACTGCTAAAAGTCGTTCTTCAAATTCTTTTAACGTTTTTGAAACCATGTACTTTTTTCCATCATTGCAATAAAAAGTAGTATAGCCTTTGTCTGATTCACAAAACATTAATTCATTTAAATCAATTACTTGAAAACTATCTTGAAGAGATAATATTAATTTTGAACCTTCATTGTTCCACAACTGTTTTACAGTATTTATTTGCTGTTTTTGCACTGCGACAGGTAAATTAACTATTTTTTTTATTGCTGCTTCCAGCTCATCCACATCAACAGGTTTTAACAGATAGTCAACCGCTCCAAATTTTAAGGCTTGTAAAGCATATTCCTCATAAGCTGTAATAAAAATCACTTTAAAATCTAGGCTTTCTGTTTTTTCTAAAAAATCAAAAGCGGTACCATCAGTCAAATTAATATCTAAAAAAATTAAATCTGGGTTACAAGCTTTAGCTACCACAACTGAATCTTTTACCGATTCACACTCACCTACTACTTCTATTTGTGCATCAATCAAATTTAACAAACTAATTAAACCCTTTCTAATATATGCTTTATCTTCTACGATTAATGCTCTCATTATGCGGCTTGTATTTTGTAAGGAATTACCAATGTAACTAATGTTCCTTTTTCATTCTTTTTCTTTTTATCCTCAACTCTTACTGAGCCTTTCATATTAAAATCTTTAGATAAAATATCTAATCGCTCAGAAGTAATAGTAGTTGCCAATGATTTTTTATCTTGGCTTTGATGCGTTTTTTGGGCATCAACTCCAATACCATTATCATTAATTGTACAAATTAGTTTTTCGTCAATATAACTTAAATGAATATCAATTTTTTTATTTCCTATTTGTCCTTCAAATGCGTGTTCTATTGCGTTTTCAATAAAAGGCTGTATTAGCATAGGTGGAATTTTAAATTGAGACTTATCTATCCCATTATCTACCTCAACAGTATATTTAAAAGCTTTTGTCTCCTCTATATTCTGAAGTGTTAAATAATTTTCAACAGCTGTTAATTCTTGGTTAAGCGATACTGTTTTATCTCTAGAATTTTCTAAAATAATACGAAGCAATTTTGAGAATTTTGACAAATAAGAAACGGCCTTCTTTTCTTCTTTATTTAAAATCATTCCTTGCAATACTGATAGAGAATTAAAAATAAAATGAGGAGTCATTTGAGAGCGTAAAAGTTTTTGTTCTATTGCTATATTTTGAGCTTCTGACTTTACATTTTTTAATTTCAATAAGAAAATAATTATCCCCAGAATTAAAGCAACAATTAAAAATCCAGCAACACCTAAAAGTATTTTTTGCTCTGATTTTTCTAAATCTTGAGAAGTAGTCATTACTGTTTTAACTAGTTGTAATTCTTTAATGTTTGCAGAATCTAGTGCTTGCTTATATTTATATTCTGCTTCTAACTGTGCTATTTTTTCAACATTTGCTTTATTAAAAAGACTATCGTTTAATAATTGATATTGTTGATGACTTTCTAAAGCTTTTTTATAACTACCTGTCTTTTCATAAATATCAGAAAGTAAAGCGTAAGCATTTTTTTCGTGTCTCAACAACCCGTATTCAGCTGATAATTGCGCTAATTTTTTAGCATTAACTAAAGCTAAATCATATTTTTTCATACCGAAATACGAGTCTGTCATTCCATGATAAGCATCTAATAAATCGTATGGGTCATTATTTAACAACGTTATTTCACAGGCTTCTTTAAAATAAGTTAAAGCTTTAGAGTATTCTTTAGTTTCGAAATATACAAATCCGAGCCCATTAAGACCTGAAGATAAATTTGCATTATCATCAATTTCTCTACAAAGGGCAATAGATTCATTATAATAATTAATTGCAGTATTAAACTCTTCTTTTTCATAATAGATGCCACCAATATTATTTTTTAATGCCGTTATATTTTTAACATTGTATTTTGCCGCTTGTATTGCAAGAGCCCTATTATAAAAACTTAATGCTTTATCATTCAAGTCTTGCTGTCTATATAAGTTTCCTAGATTGTTTAGCGATCGAAACATACCTATAGAATCGCTTATATTTTCGGACACCTGTAAAGATTCATTATAATATTTTAAAGATAATGGATAATTACCTTGCTCATAATATACAGTTGCAATTGAATTTAAACAGCTAAGCACTCCTTGTTCATCATTCTTTTTTCTATAAATATCTAAAACTTTTTCAAAATTTATTAAAGCTTTTTGATATTCCCCCATATCTGAATAAACATTTCCGATATTATATATCAGTCCTTCATTATTTTCGTCTCCAAGTTTTTCTTTAAGGTTTAATGCTTCTTTATAATGTTTTAAAGCTTGTTTGGAATTTCCTTTATAATAATATAAAACCCCAAAAGCATTACTACATTTAGCTATACCGCTTAAATCATCTAAAGAGCTATAAAGTTCTACTGCTTTTTCAATATTTTCTATCGCAACTTTAAAATTTGCCTGTTCCAAATAAATAACCCCTTTTAAATAGAAACTGCGAGCTTTACCTTTTACCGATTTTATCTCATCAGCAAGTTTCATAGCTTCTTCTACATAAATTATTGATTGAGGTGGATCGTTACTATAGTTAACAAAGGCTAATTGATTTAGAATTTTAACACGAACCGTATCTTTCTCTTTATGAAGAGATAGTTCTTGAATAAGACTGTCTAAAAAGTTTTCTTGAGAAAAAATAGAAGTATTGAACAAAATACAGCTAATTAGTAAAATAGCACTTCTTCTCATAGACAGTAATGGTTTATTCATTTTAC
>JAQXDJ010000029.1 GCA_029251425.1 Vicingaceae bacterium | reverse complement strand
ATAAAATGCAAAATCTTAGATTTTACTGAAAGACTATTTTTTGTTGGATCGAAAGAAAAAGTCCAATTGACACATTTAATTCTATTCTCCATTGTTTTAGGATGGGTCTCTTCGAACTTTTTCAAAAGATCAATATTGGAGTAATCAAATTCATCAACCTTTTTAATATTATTATCAATCCAATTATTGTCGTGCCACATTTTATTGAAGCTTAATTGTTTGGCTTGTTGGTGTTTTGGGTGTTTTACCCAGCCATAATGGTAAATGTTAGCGTTAACTCTTTTTACATTTAATTTTTTATCATTTTTTCTAAAACCTTGAGCATCTTTGTATGAATGAATGGCTTTGTTATTTCGAATAATTCGAATTTCATTTTTGTACCAACTTCTTGATACTCCTACAAAATCATAAGAACCGTAAAAGTGAGTGTAGTGAAATAGAAGGCCGTCTACAGTTAAATTATTTAAATGAGTTTGCATTGACTCTTTAATGCTTTGCAAATAGTTTTCGTGTACTACTTCATCACTCTGTATGTAAAAACACCAATCAGAATCAGTGCTAATAGCGTCCATCGCTTTGTTTGTTTCGTTGGCTAAAACTTGCCCACCTACACGTAAATTATCATCCCAAATGGTTTTAATAATTTTTATTTTAGGAGAATCAATACTTTGAATTAAAGCTAAAGTTTCGTCATCTGAATTACCTACAGCAACAATAAATTCGTCACAAATTGGCAGAATTGAGTTAATAGATTCAATTACTGGGTAGTCGAATTTAATGGCATTTCTGATAATGGTAAATCCAGAAATTTTCATTTAAAAAAGTTCTACTCCAGTAAAATTGTATGGAGTGATTAATTTCAATTCAGCTTTAATTTCATCATTAACGTTTAAGCCGTCAATAAAATTGGATATTGATTCACCATTTATTTTTTCGTTGGTTCTAGTTAACTCTTTTAATGCTTCGTATGGCTTTGGATAACCTTCTCTTCTTAATACTGTTTGAATTGCTTCAGCTGCAACTACCCAATTGTTTTCTAAATCAGCTTTAATTTTAGCCTCATTAATTAAAAGCTTGTTCATTCCCTTAATTAAAGAAGCTAAAGCCAATAATGAGTGCCCAATTGGAACACCAACATTACGTAAAACAGTAGAATCAGTTAAGTCACGTTGTAAACGTGAAATAGGCAATTTAGCAGATAAATGCTCATATAAAGCATTTGCTAAACCTAAGTTTCCTTCTGAGTTTTCAAAATCAATTGGATTTACTTTGTGTGGCATTGCAGAAGAACCTATTTCTCCAGCTTTAATTTTTTGTTTGAAATAATCCATAGAAACGTAAGTCCAAACATCTCTATCTAAATCGACTAAAATGGTATTGATTCTTTTTAAACCATCAAACAGAGCAGCTAAATTATCATAGTGTTCAATTTGAGTAGTTGTTTGCGATCTATCTAAGCCTAATCCATTATTTACATAGTTGTTAGCAAAATCAACCCAGTTGGTATCAGGATAAGCAACATGGTGTGCATTTAAGTTTCCTGTTGCTCCACCAAATTTTGCTGAAAATGGAACCGCTTTAACTTGTGCGATTTGCTTTTCTAAACGCTCAACAAAAACATAAAACTCTTTTCCTAAACGGGTAGGGGAAGCTGGTTGCCCGTGTGTTTTTGCTAACATTGGAATGTTTTTCCATTCCGTAGCTTTTTCTTTAATTAAAGCAACAGCTTCATCTAACATTGGGAAATAAACATCGTTTAATGCTTCTTTTAAAGAAAGTGGTACAGAAGTGTTATTAATATCTTGAGAAGTTAATCCGAAGTGAACAAACTCTTGTTGTTCGTTAATTCCTAATGCAGTAAATTTATCTTTGATGAAATACTCAACAGCTTTAACATCGTGGTTAGTTGTTTTTTCAATCTCCTTTATTGCTAAAGCATCTTCATTAGAAAAATTGATGTAAATATTTCTAATATCTCCGAATAGTGATTTGTCAAAATCTGCTAATTGAGGTAGTGGTAATTCGCAAAGTGCAATAAAGTATTCAATTT
>JAQXDJ010000011.1 GCA_029251425.1 Vicingaceae bacterium | reverse complement strand
CAGTTTAGATTTAAAAAAGTAACGTTTTAAACGTAATAAGGAGAAATCATTAAATACACCACTACTCCACTTACAGCTACATATAACCAAATAGGAAATGTGATTTTTGCCAGCTTTCTATGTTGGTCAAATTGCTCAGATAATGCTCTTACATAAGTAAACAATACCAAAGGTATTATTGCAATAGACAATAAAATGTGTGAGATTAAAATAATTAAATACACTATTTTAATCATTCCTTCCCCACCAAAAGGTGTAGAGTCTGATGTCATATGATAAGCAATATACATAACCAAAAACAATAGCGACAAACCTATACAAACTTTCATCAAACCTTCATGTAAACCTCTATTCCCTTTCTTAATTGCCACTACTGCAGCAACTAATACAACAGCTGTTAACCCATTAATACCAGCATAAATTGGAGGTAAAAACGTTAAAGGTTCTACGTTAGGAATTTTTATACCAAATAGCGCTGCTACGGCAAGAGGTAAAAAAATAGAAATAAAAATAATGAGTTTCTTGTGTTTTGGTGCTGACATTAAATTTTATCAATTAAAATAATAGTAAGAGAAAGTATTAAATACACATAAGACATTAACATTACTCTTAAAGCAAACTTGTCATCTAATGTTTGTACTAATTTTATTGCTGGGTAAACCATTAGCGCTGAAAGAATAAATAATCCAATTGTTGCAATTCTTCCTGTAAAACCAATATACTCTGGCAAAATACTCGCAGCAAATAATGCTAAACTACTCAACAAAATAATTGTTGCAGTTCGCTTATCCTTTTTACCAAATGGTAACATTTTAAAACCTGCTTTAGAATATTGATCATTAATTTTCCAAGAAAATAAAAAAAAATGAGGGAATTGCCAAATAAATTGCATTGCAAATAAAATTCCTGCCTCAACACTAAAACTACCTGTTGCTGCAACCCATCCTAACATTGGAGGAAATGCTCCAGGAAAAGCTCCAACAAAAACAGAAACCGTAGAAATTCTCTTTAATGGTGTGTATAATGCCACATACATAAAGATGGCCAATGCCCCTAAAATTCCGGTTAGCGGATTTAACAATGTTAGCATGATAATGCCAATAACTCCAATAATTGACGACACTAAAACAACTTCTTTAACACTCAAATTATTTTGTGGAAGCGGCCTAGTCATTGTACGCTTCATCAATTTATCATGATCTCTTTCTATTACCTGATTTAAGGCATTTGATGTACATGTAATAAAGAAACCTCCTATTACTAAAAGTACTATTTCGGTAAGGTTAAAAGCTGCACCACCAATAAAATATCCCATAATGGCAGAAACCACCACAAACGAAGTCAATTTCAACTTATACAACTGCGCATAGCACTTCAATTTTTCAGAAAAACTGATCGAATTCACAGTAGCTGTTTTTGTTATTGACATTAAATATTTTCTTTTAAAGAAGCACAAATATAAAAATTCCGAAACACTTTGAGAAATCTCACTCCTACAATTCCATTTTTTTATGCTTTTCAACTCAGTAAATACACATTAAATAGCTAAATTTGGCGGTCAAATTAGGTCAACTTGTCATACAAGTAGTATTGGCAACCTTTTTGACTAATAGCAGAAAAATTAAAACAAATAAATGGACGCATCAGGACTATTAAGTAAGGTACTTAAAACCTTTGTAGGTAGCAAGACAGATAGAGATTACAAAGAATTATCACCAATAATTGACGAAGTAGCAACTCACTATAACGCTTTTACATCGATAAGCAACGATGAATTGAGAGCAAAAACAACTGAATTAAAGGCTAAAATTGCAGCAGCAACTAAAGCTAAAGATGATGAAGTTGTTGCACTTAAAGCACAAATTGACACAGATTTAAAATTATCAATCAACGATAAAGAAGCAATCTATTCTAAAATAGACGAATTAGAGAAAGAAATTTTAGTTCAATTAGAAGAAGTTTTAGCAGAAATTAGAGGAGAAGCATTTGCTGTTGTTAAGGAAACTTCAAGAAGATTTGCAGAAAATAAAACCATTGAAGTTACCGCAACTCAAATGGATAAAGACATGGCTGCTGAACGCGAAAGTGTTGAAATTAATGGAGACAAAGCAATTTATCACAACTCCTGGCTAGCTGCGGGCATTGAAGTTTCTTGGGCTATGGTTCACTATGATGTTCAATTAATTGGTGGTAGAGTTTTACACGAAGGTAAAATTGCTGAGATGATGACTGGTGAGGGTAAAACCTTAGTAGGAACGCTACCAATGTATTTAAATGCAATTGCAGGGAGAGGTGTTCACTTAGTTACTGTAAATGATTACTTAGCAAAAAGGGATAGTGAGTGGATGGCTCCAATTTTTGAGTTCCATGGTTTAACTGTTGACTGTATTGATAAACATGACCCAAATTCAGAAGAAAGAAGACAAGCTTATTTAGCTGATATTACTTACGGAACAAACAATGAGTTTGGTTTTGATTATTTGAGAGACAACATGTCTCGTTCTCCACAAGATTTAGTGCAGCGTAAACACCATTATGCTATTGTAGATGAGGTGGATTCTGTATTAATTGATGATGCAAGAACTCCTTTAATTATTTCTGGTCCAACTCCAAAAGGAGATATTCATGAATTTCATGAATTAAAACCAAGAGTAGAAAAATTAATGTCAGCACAACGTCAATATGTGCAAACTGCATTAATTGAAGCAAAGAAAACATTAGGGCCATTAATTAATGGCGAAAAAATAAGCAAGGAGGCTCAAGAAAGTGGAGGTTTAGCTTTATTGAGAGCACACCGTGGTTTACCAAAAAATAAAGCATTAATTAAGTTTTTAAGTGAGCAAGGAATAAAAGCCATGCTTCAGAAAACAGAGAACTTCTACATGCAAGACCAAAACAAAGAAATGCCTAAAGCGGATGAGACTTTATTCTTTGTTATTGACGAAAAAACCAACAGTGTTGAATTAACTGAAAAAGGGGTTGATCTAATTACTGGTTCTGGAGATGACTCACAATTTTTTGTGATGCCAGACATTGGAATGGAAGTTGCTGAAATTGAAAAATCTACGCTATCTGATAGTGAAAAAGCGATCAAAAAAGACAAAATGATTCAGGACTACTCTGTTAAAGCTGAACGAATTCATACCATAAACCAATTATTAAAGGCTTATGGAATGTTTGAGATTGATGTGGAGTATGTTGTGATGGACAACAAAGTAAAAATTGTTGATGAGCAGACTGGTCGTATTATGGACGGAAGAAGATATTCTGATGGACTGCATCAAGCAATTGAAGCAAAAGAAAATGTAAAGGTTGAAGCAGCAACTCAAACTTATGCTACGGTTACTTTACAAAACTATTTTAGAATGTACCACAAGCTATCAGGAATGACAGGTACTGCTGAAACAGAATCACAAGAGCTTTGGGATATTTACAAATTGGATGTTGTAATTATTCCAACAAATAGGCCAATACAAAGAGACGATAAAGAAGACAAAGTTTATAAAACAACGCGTGAAAAATACAACGCCATTATTGAAGAAGTTGTTACTTTAGTTGGTCAAAATAGACCAGTTTTAGTGGGTACTACTTCTGTAGAAATTTCTGAACTTTTAAGTAGAACTCTTAAAATGAGAGGGATTGACCATAATGTGTTAAATGCAAAATTACACCAGCGTGAAGCTGACATTGTTGCTTTAGCAGGTAAACCTGGAGCTGTTACTATTGCTACCAACATGGCAGGAAGGGGTACAGATATTAAATTAGGTGATGGAGTAAAAGAATCTGGTGGTTTAGCAATTATTGGTACTGAAAGACACGATTCTAGACGTGTGGATAGACAGTTGAGAGGTAGAGCTGGAAGACAAGGAGATCCGGGATCTTCTCAATTCTTTGTTTCCTTAGAAGATAATTTAATGCGTTTGTTTAATTCAGAAAGAATTATCAAACTAATGGATAGAATGGGGTTAGAAGAAGGTGAAGTAATTCAACATTCTATGGTTTCTAAATCTATTGAGCGTGCACAAAAGAAAGTAGAAGAAAATAACTTTGGAGTAAGAAAGCGTTTATTAGAGTATGATGATATTATGAACTCACAAAGAGAAGTAATCTACACTAAACGTAGAAATGCTTTACATGGTGAGCGTTTAGGAGTTGAAGTTTCTAATATGATTTATGACATTAGTGAAGCTATTGTTGAAGAATACCAAGGATACAGAGATTACGAAGGGTTTAAATTAGAGTTGTTTAGATTATTATCTATTGAATGTCCATTTTCTGAAAAAGAATTTTTTGAAGGGAATGCGCTTACTTTAACTGAAGACTTGCACGAAAGAGGTATTGAACATTACATTAGAAAATCTCAATTTATAGCACAAGCTGCATTACCAGTATTGAAAGATGTTTTTGAAAATCAAGGTGCACAATATGAAAACATTGTGGTGCCGATTACTGATGGAATAAAAACAATTAACATCACAACACCATTAGAAAAAGCAGTTCAATCTGAAGGAAAAGAATTGGTTAAAGACATCGAAAAAGCTGTTATTTTAGCAATGATTGATGATGATTGGAAAGAACATTTAAGAGAAATGGATGAATTAAAACAGTCTGTTCAAAATGCAGTTCACGAGCAAAAAGATCCATTGTTAATTTACAAGTTTGAAGCATTTAAATTGTTTAATGAAATCCTTCTTAAAATGAATAAGGAAGTTGGAAGTTTCTTAATGAAATGTAACTTACCTCAACAAGAAGGAAATATTGCTACACAAGAACAAGCTCCAGCTAAACAAGATATGAGTCAGCTAGAAATGAGCCGACCAGAATCTGCACCAGCACAACAAGGAGAACAAGCAGTTGCTGAACCTCCAAAACCTAAAACACAGCCTGTAAGGGTAGAAAAAAAGGTTGGAAGAAATGAAGCTTGTCCTTGCGGTAGCGGAAAAAAATTCAAACAATGTCACGGAAAGCTAAGCTAATAGTTCTTTTACTAATTAGTTTTTCTTTCTTTTCATCCGCTCAAGAAACAGAAAAAAGCAGCTCGCATTTTATTGAGCCTGCTTATATGTTTGGTAAAGTTTTACCTATGAGTACTGGTTTCACTTTTCCTGAAACTACTTTTCAGCATGTCTCTGCATTAAACATTGGTGTGGTAAATAAAGATACCGCTAAATGGGGTAAATATTACAACCTACCAGAATCTGGTGTAATGCTCCTCT
>JAQXDJ010000455.1 GCA_029251425.1 Vicingaceae bacterium | reverse complement strand
TTAAAATTTTTAATTCTTTCAACCATTCTTCAATAAAATAACGAGCAGTATCGTTAATGGCATAAACAGTATTCGATTTTTTATAAATCAAAGCAGCTTTTTCTAATTCGTTAAGCGTTGCATAAACCCATTGTGTTTCTCCGTAAATTTTTCTTATTTGCTCATCGGTTAAACTTTTATGTATTATAAATTGATATAAAACAGCTTTCCAACTAGGGTTAGTAATTTTAGGGAATAGGATAGGGTTTGATTTTTGGATAAATAAATTTCCTTGTATATCCTTTTTTAAACTACTTATCCAAATGGTTAATGCAACACCAATATTTCCTTTTGATTTGTTATAAATGTCATTAAACAAAGCATCTAATTTTTTAGATTCGGTTAATGGTTGATTGTTGTACCAAATTTCAGCACCACCAGTTCTATGTCTATTCATTAATACTTCTTTCATTTCCATTCTGCTCATTGGTGGAACAATAATGTTAGATAATATTTGTCTTTCTATATCAGAAGATTTTCTAATAATATCATAACTAAAAAGGTTGGCAGATAATATGAAATAGTGTTTGCTTCCGAACTTTTCAATTAGCTTAGAAAGATAATTGATGGCAGCACTTCCATTAGGAGCTTTTACCCACCAACTCTCGAAATCATCAAAAATTAAGATTGATTTATTGTTAAGTTGATTTAAAATGGCTTCGGCAGTTCCACTTTTACCAAATGTATTTTGGAATGCTAAATGAATGTCATTCACATCAAAATTCTGTTTAACAGGAGGCTTAATGTTAAACTTGTCTTTATTTCCTAAAGAATTGGTAATGCTTTCAATGAAATAAGTTTTACCAGCATCAGCTTCACCTAAAACAATAATACCTCCATTTACTCCAGCGTCAATTCGTGAAACTGCTCTTTCAATAGCACTTAACTCTTTCTTTCTGTAAACAGAATTTATTGTTCCTAAATGACTTCCTGTAAACAGTTTCTTATAATAAAAAGAAAGATCATCTTCCAGTTCTTCGCGATAAGTTAAGAGGTTGGTAAAGCGGTATGCTTGCTCAATGTTATTAAGGTGTTGGTTGTGTTTTTCAATAAACTTAATACTATCCACATCGCGCTTACGCTGAACAACAAAGTCAGAAGCAATTCTATATTTTTTAGTGATTTGAGCCTTCCTTTTGTCGTACCATTTTTGATATTTCGATTTGGTAATAGATTTTGTAGATATTTTATCATACGACTCTAATGATTCTAGTATTCCAACAATGTTAAGGTTAGATAGTGTGTTGTGAATGTGTACTCCTAAACTATATGTAAAAGAAGCTTCAATTTTTTGTAATTCATCTAAACAAACCTGAGTACTTAATTGAACTTTAGCAATGTTGTTTTTATAATCATTTAAATTATCTGCTGTAAATGGTTCAGTAAGTATATGGTTAATTAGGTTGGAAGAATTGTAAAGCTCCTCAGCATTCTTTTTATATACTTCCTCTAAATCATTTAAAGAATCTTGTAAAGGCGATAAATAAGCCGATTGTATGATATGGTTCTGTATGTTAGCTAAACTCACTTCAACATTCTCTACATCCTCGTTTTGGCAATTTTGGAAATTACTTAACGAATCTGCACTCATTAGTTTTACTAACTTAGGAGTACTTTCAGAAATGGCAATAATTTTATCTTCCTCAAACTTTAAAGCACTGCTTAAATTGATGTGCGGAATACCTTCAATCAATTTGTCAATAATTTTATCGCTATGATTATCTAGTTTTCCAGATTCTAAATTTTCGCTAATAAAATCTACCGCAGTAGCAAATTGTTTAATGTCATTTAACTGCGTGTTAATAGTCATTCTGTGCGAACGAGACTTAATCATTTCATTTACAACAAAAACGGCTAAACCAGCAGAAGTTAATGTAAAGTTTGCTTGTAATTGTTGGTGTGCTAATGTTTGATTTTTAAGCCAATCAGAACTGTAAGCAGCAATGTTAGTTGCGGTTTTCTCTAATTCTTTTGATTTAAGTTTTTCATTACTTCTTTTAACTTTTTTATAAAAAGCCTTATCTGTTATGTTATCAATAATCTGAATACAGACATTTCTGCTGGAATTATTTAAACTACCAATGGTTTCTGTTTTTAAACGGGATGCATCTAACAGTAATTCATCAAAAAGTTGATTAGTGTTTTCAATTAAATTTGTTAAAGCGGTTTCTGATGTAGTGTTGTTAGTGTTTAACTTTTCTACATAAAATTGAATTTGTTCCTTAATTCCTTCGGCAAGTTTGTTTAAGATAACATAGTTTAGAACACCTAATTCTAAATAAGCTTTTTCAGTGTTTTTAGTAATTGCTGCTTTAAAATAGAAGTCAACAATATTTTGCCAATAAATTTTACGTTTGCTACTTAAAAAATTAGCTTGTTTTTTATCTGAAGGTGTATATTTTATTTTTTTCGGAGAATTTTGCAAAAACACTTTTCGTTCGTGTGTCATTGCAGTATTTCCTAACTGTATTAACTCTTCAATTTCTGGTAGTTTTTCAGTTTTAAACAATTCAGACGAAGCGTTGATGTGATTAACAAAAGTTTGTAAATCTCTTGCAACACGTGTGGCAGAATGGTTTTTGTTTAAAGGTTGAACAGTATTTTCAAATTCGTTTTTTATTGCTGTAATAAAAGTTCTGTATGCTGATGATAAAGCTGTTAATGCAGGATCAGCCAGTAGTTGTGTTGTTTGAGTAAGATGGCTGTCTAATTCAAAAACAACATCATTAATTTCTGAATAAGCAGTTTGAACGATAGGTTTTAGCTGAATTTCATTTTCGGTAGAAAGTGCTTTCTCAGTTGCAAAAACTAAATCTAATTCATTAAAGTTGTTTGATGCTTTAACCAATAGAGTAGTACCGACAGTTTCAAATAAATTGTCAGTATTTAAAATGTATTCAGCTTGTTTATCAGCCTTAACATTAGGAATTCCTAAAATAATTAAATCTGTTTTAGCCGATTGTAATTCAATTATTTTGTAAAACGATTTCTGTTCAACACCATTATTAATAATTTTAATTTCTGCATCAATTCTTAATTTATCTGTTAGCTTAAGAATTTTTGTTTTAATTAGAGTATTGTCAGCATTGTTATGGTTAACAAAAAGAATTCTAATTTTTGCTTTAGACCAGCTTGGCGATTGAGAAATATATCTCGAGATGTTTAACATCATCTC
>JAQXDJ010000337.1 GCA_029251425.1 Vicingaceae bacterium | reverse complement strand
TTAAAGAAGACGCTAATATTGTTTCTGCAGGTAATGCCCATGTTACCCATGCGTAACTCCAAGGGAAGTCTTTACGGTTAATAATATATTTCTTATTCTTAATGTTATTTCCATGCTTAGAAAGAGCTTCAACATACTTAACCCTTAAGCTCGGCAAATAATGGGCTGCATAAACCCTTTGTGTGCTATAAACCATTATTGGAATAAGTAAGAATAAATAAGTTTTAAAGCTCCACTCCTCTTTTTTAACAACATCTAATAATACAGCAATAAACAACCCAAACATAATATAGTACTGTTGATACATGCCTGGAGATTCTCCTTTATAATAGGTAATTACTATCAAAACTAAATAACCTATTACTGCCCCAATAAAAACAAATAAAAGCGCAAGCCTCTTTTTTACCCACAACAATCTACAACCTACAATGAATAAAAGGCTTGCTACAAGTAACTCTTTTTTTAAATGCTCTAAAAAATAGTTAAAACTTGGCAAGTTAAAAAACTGAGGAAGCTGTTCTAAAAAAATAGCCAAAGAGGGTATTTTTTTTCCCGCGTAACTATCTCCAGATAACAACATTATTTTTATTCCAAAAAAAAGTAAAGTGAAAAACATCAACATTAAAACTTCTTTCTTTTTATAACTCTGGTGCCTTATATAGGTAGTAATTAAAACGAAAAAAACACCTATTATCAATAGTTGATGAAAAAAATAAAGCGTGTAAATCACAACAAAAGATAATGCTAACACCAAACTTTTTCTCTTTGCATTCTCCATATAAAAATACTCTAGCATTGCATACAAGACAACAACCAGTGCTAACCCTTGTGAAAATTCTGAAATGGAAAAGTAAAATGTATTACGCAATGTTAAACAGAGTGTTAATAGATAAACAAGTCCTATTTTTTTATTTCTAAGTAGCAATGTAATTGTTAAAAAACCTAAATAATAGAGCAGAATTAAACCAACGGAGTACACTTTTAAAAACGTAGCCAAAGAGCAACCCGCCTTTAAAAATAGTAGAGGCATTATTTGTGAAAAAACAGACCCCCACCTCCCCAATGGAGTAAAAAAAGTTTTAGTTTGTATTACTTCAAAAGCAAATGCGGCAGAATCAAAAGCAAGCATTCTTTCTTTATAAAAAACGAGCGCAAACAAACCATAGGTAATGAAAAAGAAAAGGCCTACAATATTAATTGGAGCTTTAATATTGTTACTGAGCCAAAACATCTTTAATTTTTCCATCCTCTTGATATTCTGTATCTGTATTTATATTCCATAAATCGACTTCGTTATTGTCTGCAATTTTTTCTGCAGCCAATAAGCCCATTAAAATAGAATGATCTTGGTTGTTGTATTTAAACGCTCCGTAACGCCCTATTGGAAAAAGCCCTTCTATCCCTTTTAAAAAGTCAACAATCGTTTTTAAACCTTCTTGATATCCCGTTTCATAAACGGGATAACATTTCGGCACCTTAACCACTTTACTATTTAAAATTTTAGCATGATTAGGGATTAAGTTTATTTTATAAACCTCTTCTTTTGCCAGATCAATAACGTTTTGTTCATTTCCAGTCCAAATGTCTTCATTTTCAAAACACCAAAACTCTAAACATAAAATGGTCGTTTTTTTATCCTTATTTAGACTTGTGCACCAGTTTCTAAAATTCGTAATTCTACCGTGTTTTACATCTGGCGAGTGGATATACAGCCAGTTATCTGTAAATAGTTCTTTCTGATCAATTTCTAAATAAACTAAAATAGTATTTCTAAAATATAGCTCATCAACAGCTTTTATTACTTTCTCTGGAACATTGTCCAACCCTTTTATTAATGTTGTTATTGGCATTGTTGACACAACATTTTTCGCATCAATTACAACTCCATCCATCAATTCAACCCCTTTTACTTTTTGATTTTTATCATCCAATAAAACACGCTTAATAGGAGTCTCTTTGTTTACTTTTCCTCCATTTTCTAAAATGCAATTTGCAGCTCTTTCGTATAGTTCCCCTGTTCCATTTTTAGGGTAAGCAAACTGATCTACTAGGGTTTTATGTTTATTTCCTTTATTTCCAAAAACAGCAGATTTAACCGCTCCAATTAAGGTTAGCGTTTTAATACGTTGTGCAGCCCAATCTGCATCAATTTCTGAACATTTTATTCCCCACAACTTTTCAGTATAGTGTTTAAAAAAAATTTCAAATAATTTTTTACCAAACCTATTGGTTACCCATTCCTCAAAGTTTTTAGGGTCTTTAATTGGATTAACAATTTGAACGCCATAAAACCATAGGATTTGAACAATAACAAATGGCGGAAGGTTTTTGAGAACATTTCCTAATTTTAAAGGATATTCAAAAAAATTTTGATTGTAATATATTCTAGTCTGTCTATTTACTAGAGTAAAATCTTCTTTAATTAATTCAGAAAAAAACTGATTAATTTCTTTTTGTTTTGAAAAAAATCGGTGCGGCCCAACATCAACTCGCTGCCCCCACAAATCAAAACTTCGCGACATACCACCAATAAAAGGACTAGATTCAAAAACTTCTACTTTTTTATTCTTTTTAGTCAGCTCATAGCCACATGCTAACCCTGCGGGACCAGCTCCAATTATTATCGTTTTATCACTCACTTATTTAATCAAAAATATATCAACAGAATCCAAGCGAAAATACATATTATATGCTTTATTTTTCCAATCTTTTGGTTCCTCTTCAATATCATAAGTAAATAAACATTTTGGTTTAGCTAAAATTTGTGGTAAACTAACTTGATTTGTTTTCAATCCTTGAGCCTTATAAAGCTCTTCAAATCTATATTCGTGTTGCTTATTAAAACTAGCCGCTGTTCCAGCAAAAATATCATTTAAGGTGTTATAACCATTCCCTGTGAAAATAATTCCAATGATAAGAGCTGAAAATAAATAAAGCATTATTTTGAAATTAATAATACTTTTTACTTTATAATGATTTAACCATACTGTTAAGTTGACAAACCAAGCCAATAGAAAAAATAAATACGCAATGTTAAGTGTTCTGTGCTGCCCTAAAATTCCAGTAGCCCAGTAGGCAGGAAAAACACAAATAAAAATAATAGAAAATAATAGAAACGTTGAAGACAGCCTACTTAAATAAAACGAATTGCTAAATAATATCTGGGATTTTGACAGTTCTTTATTAACGTTTACATAAAGCAAAGAACAAACAATTAATGGAATAGAAAATATCCATAAAATTTGAAACCTAAAAACTTGAATTATTGAATATGTTAGCGAATATATAAGTTGTTTTGATTCATTATAGGCACTACCCCTAACACTGTTACCTGGAGCTAAAATTAAAATAGCTGCGAATGCAATCGCGAACAAAAACTGAATTAAAATTATTTTTTTTTGAACTAATTTTTTCTGATGAAAAACAAAAGTTAATACTCCTAATAAAAAAACAATTACAAGTGTAAGTACTTCGTTAAAACCACAGGAGAGAAAAAGAAAAACAGTTAAAACTACATGCGAATAACCATTTTTTTTCCCACTTAAAACCTTTATTAAAATAGAAATATAAAGCAAACATGAGACTAAGCCCAAAACATAAATAACACTTCCTGTAAACCAATAAATTCCTTCAGAAATAATAGGCATATTATGAAAAAATAAAAGTACAAACAACAGTGAACCAGTCATTTTATATTGAAATTTTCTAGAATGGAATAATTGTTGGAAAACAGAGAGGGAGCTTAAAAAAACTAGTAAAATAAGTAGTAGTGGGAAAAATTTATAGCCTAAAAAGCTATTAAACCCAATCGGATTTAAAAAGCTTAATGGTGAAGAAATGTATCTTCCGTTCCGAATAAAATATTGCTCATAAATAAGATTTAAAAAATGATTTTCTTGGAATTGAGCCGCCAACACAAAATCATCAGCACTCGGATTAGCAAAAAAACATAAATAACAATACGGAATTATCGCAACAATTAAAGCGAATAATAAAATTTGTGTTTTTTTAGTCTCAGACATTTATGCTAAAATAACCTATTTATTCATTTTCACACAAAAAACAACACAACTATTTGTTTATCAGGTATTTATTGATTGTTTCGCAAAATCAACTTTCTCACAAAATTTAGGGGACAATACTAACGAAGGGTTAAAAGCGCTTAAAACGTGTTTAAATGGATAATTCTAAAAATATAGATCATTTTTTAAACCTTATGCGTTTTTCTGAATTTGTTTCACGTGAAACAAATTTTGTAACCTGAATGATTTTACAATAAACTTAAACCGAAATGAAAGTTTATCTTCCGTGAAAAACCATCAAAACTGAAACATCTGAAGGGGAAATGCCGCTAATTCGAGATGCTTGTCCAATTGTAGAAGGCTTTACTTTTGTCAATTTATCTACAGCCTCTGCTGATAAAGAGCTTAATTTTGAATAGTCAATATCCTTATATATTTTAATGTTTTCTAAACGCATTAGCTTATCTGCAACTTCTTTTTCACGCTTAATATAACCTTCGTATTTCATTAAAATTTCAGCATTCTCAATCTCTAATTCATTAAAATCAACTAACGATTCAGCCAACTTAGAGTTGTTCTCTTTTAATCCAAGAACAGTAATGTTTGGTCTTGTTACAACAGAATTTGCTTTAACCTTTTGTTTTAAGGGAGAAGATTTTTGAGCCTCTAAATATGTATTAACCTCCTCTGGTACTAAACTAGTTTTAGCAAAACTTTGAATTATTTTTTCAATGTTTTCAGACTTTAACTCAACAGCTTTTAAGCGATCCTCTCTAGCTAGCCCTAAATCGTAAGAAAGTTTTGTTAATCGAATATCTGCGTTATCTTGTCTCAACAAGATTCTATATTCAGCCCTTGAAGTAAACATTCTATAAGGTTCAGATGTTCCTTTTGTAATAAGATCATCAATCAAAACTCCGATATACGCTTGATCCCTTTTTAATATAAAAGGTTCTTTCTCATTTATTTTTAAATGAGCATTTATTCCTGCCATTAAGCCTTGGCCACCCGCCTCTTCATAACCTGTAGTTCCATTAATTTGACCAGCAAAATACAAACCTGGAACCAATTTGGTTTCTAATGTATTATTTAATTGTGTAGGCTGGAAAAAATCGTATTCTATAGCATAACCGGGCCTAAACATTTTAGCGTTTTCAAAACCGGGAATTAACTGCATTGCCTCTTGTTGAACATCTTCTGGTAATGATGTAGAAAATCCATTTAAATAGATTTCACAAGTATTCCAACCTTCCGGCTCAACAAATAATTGATGTCTTTCTCGTTCCGAAAAACGAACAATTTTATCCTCAATTGATGGGCAATATCTTGGTCCTAACCCTTGAATTCTTCCAGCAAACATTGGTGATTTTTCAAACCCTGTTTGTAAAATATCGTGTACGCTTTGATTCGTATAACCAATATAACAACTTCTTTGTTTTGTTAGTTTATGATCTGCTTTAAAAGAAAAAGTACTTGGATTTTCATCTCCTGGTTGTTCCTCTAGTTTTGTATAATCAATAGATCTTCCATCTACCCTTGGAGGAGTTCCTGTCTTCATTCTTCCAGATTCAAACCCTAAAGACATTAACTGCTCGGTTATTCCTGTCGAAGCTCTTGCCCCTGCTCTTCCACCTCCAAACTGCTTTTCACCTATATGAATCAATCCGTTTAAAAATGTTCCATTAGTTAAAATAACCGCTTTAGATTTAAATTCAACACCAATTTGTGTTCGAACACCAACACACTTTCCGCCCTCAACAATGAGCTCGGTCATCATATCTTGCCAGAAATCAAGATTTTCAGTTTGTTCCAACACCAACCTCCATTCTTTAGAAAAAAGCATTCTATCATTCTGCGTTCTTGGACTCCACATTGCTGGCCCTTTTGAGCGATTCAACATCTTAAATTGAATCGCACTTTTATCGCTAACAATTCCTGAATAACCACCCAACGCATCTATCTCTCGAACAATCTGCCCTTTAGCAACACCACCCATTGCAGGGTTACAAGACATCTGAGCAATAGTATCCATATTCATGGTTACCAACAGTGTTTTTGAGCCCATATTTGCAGCAGCAGCAGCAGCCTCACATCCAGCATGCCCACCTCCAACAACTATAATATCGTAATTTTTAACCATTAATTGAAAATTGTTTCACGTGGAACACGTGCGATTTTTAACGCAAAGTTAAATAAAAATCTTCCTTAGACCTCATCTCAATCTTATCCTCTTCTGTCTTATCGTCATAACCCACAAGGTGAAGTATTCCATGAATCATCACCCTATCCAACTCCTCCTCAAAAGAAACATTAAAACGCTCTGCATTCTCTTTTACCCGATCCACACTAATAAAGATATCTGAACTTATTAAGCTTTCCTCACAATAATTAAAAGTGATAATATCGGTAAGAGTATCATGTTGCAAATGCTCAATATTCATTTTATGCAAATATTCATCCGAACAAAAAACATAAGAAATCTCACCAACAGTTTTACCCTCTTTTATGATAGTGTTTTCTATCCAACTTTGAGTGTTTTGAGGGTTGTTTAACTCAAAAGAAACTTCCTCCGAATTAAAATAAATAGCACTTTCTGAAAACATTAATTATTTGATATAGAGAAGTTTAACTTGATTATCCGTCCATTTTCTTCAAAATCAACTCTATCTGCTAAAGTTTTCATTAAAAAGATTCCACGACCCCTAATTTTTTCAATATTTTCAGGCAAAGTTGGGTCTGGCACATTATCATAATCAAAACCAACACCCTCATCCTTAACGATAAACTCCACATGTTTTGATGTTGTAGCCATATTAAGATGTACTTTTTTGTTAGGGTCTAATTTATTACCATGTGTAATGGCATTATTAACAGCTTCAGTTAACGCAATTAGTATATTTCCATAATGATCTTCTCCAAATTGATATTGGTCAGAAACCCTATCAATAAAGTTTTCAATTTTAGAAATACTTTCTACCTCTGAAGATAGTTCAATATGTTGTGAAATTCCTCCTTGAATCATTGGTTAATATTTTGAAAATATTGTGATACTTTTTGCTTATAAAAGATGTTCAAATTTGTTGGGGTTGTTTTTAACAAATCAACCTCCTGCTTTTTTTGTTCATTATACTCAAAAAACAACTCAGGGTTACCATTTTCTTGGTTTTCACCCTCTTTAGACTCTCTTTTATCATCCCACTCTCTTTCTCTATCTGCTTTTTCTGATTCTAACAACCGTGTTAAAATTTCTTTTTGTCTGTTAATTGTTTGTTGTGTAATTCGCTTATTAACAATATCTGTTTCGTTCTCCTCCATCATTTTTGACAAGCCATTTATTCCCGAACCATTTTTGCCATTCTTTAACTTGTTTAACTCTTCTCTAATTTTCGCTTGCTGTGCCGCCATTTTTGCTAAAGATTCGCTCATTCCTTTCCCACCTGGCATACCCATTCCCTCTCCTTCACTTTGCCCTGGTTTTTGTCCCGGCTTTTTACCTCCAGGCTTCTTTCCTTTCTCCATGGTTTTTTTCATAGCCTCTAATTGCTTTTGAAGCGATTTTTGCATTTTAGATATTGACCCCATACCCGGTTTTGGTTGACCATTTCCTCCAGGCTTACTACAACTTCCTTTTCCTGGCTTTTGTTGTGCTTGCATTTGCATCTGTTTTAAAGCTTCATCAAACAACAATGCAAGATTATTTATTGATGTCATGATATATTGCTGACGAGCAGCAGCCATTGGTGTTTGGCGCTCAGCCATAAACCCAATCGTTTTTTCCATATTATGATTTATCACTGCTATTTCTTTATTAATAGTTGACTCTAATTGTACCACACGCTTACTAAGTGCAAAAAGAGAATCTTCAATCATTTTAGCATCGTCTTTCAACTTTTTTTGTTGCTGAGTAATTGCTACGTATTCTGGATTTTTTCGATCCATAACCTTGTAATTTTCCATTAACTCTTCTTGCTCAAACGATAGATGTAATAAATTATCAAGCAACTGTCTTAATGCATCCATATCTTCTCCCTGGTTTTGTGCTTGCGATTGTATAGCCGCCATTTTTTGAGCCATCTCACTCATTTTCTGCGCTGCGTTTTTTTGAGATTCAGAAGATTTCTTATTTTTCTTATTCTCTAGTTGTTCAGAGCTGTTTTCCATATCTTCTGAAATTTCTTCTTGCTCTTTTTTAGTCTCTTCCATTCCGTTTGGATTCTCTAATTCCTCATCCATTTTTTCAAGCTCATCCAACTCTTTTTTAACCTCCTCAAACTCCTTGTTTAATTCATCTTGTTTCTCTTTCAAAGCTGCGGCATCTTCTTTTTTATTCTTAGTATCTTCCGATAATTCATTCTGCTTTTCTGCCAACTCTTCTAGTTTCGACTTAACATCTTCTAGCTTTTGCTCAAATTCCATCTGCTTAAACAGTTCTAAAGATCGGTCTAGCTCTTTTTCCAAATCTTTGTTACTCATATCCATCTTGTCCATCTCTTCTTCCATCATATTTTTATCCATCTTCTCCATCATTTCTTGCAGCTGTTCCATCATTTTTTTCATTTCATCAGTCATCAGCTCATCAAATAACTTTTGTAATTGCTCTTGTTTTTGCAACATTTCTTCGCTATACTGCTTATACTCGCTTTTCTGATTATTGTTTTTCTCACTTTCTTTTTGAATTTCATTAACCTTTTTCTCTAACTGTTTTTGCTTCTCCAACAGCTCTTTCATCTTCTCTTTTTCCTCGTAACCAACCTTTTTCTTTTCAGACAATTTCTTCTTTAAATCTTCTAAATCTTTTTGAATTTGCTTAGCATCAGAAATACTTTCGCTTAAATTTTTCTTAATCTCTTTGTTAGATTTTGAAGCATCCTTATTTCGTTCAGTAATAGATTTTGATTTAAACGTTTTTAAGCTTGTTTTTGCCGATTTTCGTCCATTTACACCATCATTGTCCCAAACCTCAAAATAATAAGCTATTTCATCCCCAGGAAGGATATTTAGCTCTTCTAAATTCCAAAAATGAAAAAACTCATCTAAAGCCATTGAAGAGTTATATGGAATTTTAACTGTTTGAAGTTTGTTGTTGTTTGATGTAGAATCTTGTTTGCTGTTTATCCGATAATTAAAAGTTAGTCCAGAAAAACCATAGTCATCAGAAATTTCGCCTCTAAAATAAAAGCGATTATCATTGGCTGAATCTTTTTTCTCATTTACAGAAATAGTAGGAAATTTATCTGCAACAACCTGTAAAGCGTACTGAACAGTATCTCCAAACTCCACAAAACTATTGGAGGGAATTATTGCGTAGCCTGTATTTTTATCTGCTGTTTTTTTATGATAAAATTGGGCTCCTGAACTTTTTAATTGTTGTGAACTTCCTGTGGCAACAAAATAAATGTAATCAGCATCTTCTGCCTGAATACTCCATTTAATTTTTGTTCCTTCTGGTAAAATTAAATCTCCTGTGTTTTTAAGTGTTTCTTTTGGCTTCTTTAGATATTTCGGATATTCTAAATCTACAGAAAAATCGGTTAAAATAGGGTTTGGAATTACAGCCAACTCATGCTCTTCAGAATAAAAGCCTGAACCGTACAACTTAAAATTTTTATTGTTTTGAACGTTTTTAAAAGTGTAGGTATAGTTTCTCTTGTCGGTTTTGCTTAGCGGGTATTTATTCCCTTCGTACTCTAAATATAATTTCTCAGGCAATTGGCTTCCTGAAACAGCAACATTTACATCGTAATCTTTACTCTTAAGTACTTTTAAAGAGCTGTTGGTTAGCTCCATTTTAAAAGGAGCTGTTGGCGTAATATAAACATTATGATTAACCAACCTGTCCGTACCTTCTGTAAATATTTTTGGAGAAACAACAGCTATGCCCACCAATAACAATAGTGGAATAAGCAGCAATTTTAAATGTTTTTTATTCTCATTAAAATCAATAGCCCCCGTAAAAGAAACAGGCTTTAATTCGAGCGATTTTTGATCGATACTTGCTAGCAATAAATTATTAGAGCTTTGAATTGCTTTGTGTTCTAACTGTAAAACATTAATCAATTTGTCTCTAACTTCATCAAAATGGTTTCCAATAATTTCTGCTGCCTGATTGTGATTAATAACCTTGCCAAATTTATACAGTTTAGAAAGTGGAATGAAAACATAAAACCCTAGCAAGTAAGCTGTTATGAAAACAAAAAGGTAAAACAAAATGGTTCTTCCCGTTGTGTTAAACTGACCAAAATACTCAACTGTGGTAAAAATTATAAATGATGCCAACAATAAACCAAGGCTATAAATACCACCTTTCAGCAGCCTATTTTTATAGTACTTCCGTATAAAAGCATCTAACTTTTGTATTAATATTTGATAATTGTTACTCACCTATCTTTCCCAATTCTTTTAAAACACTTTCCAATTCTTCTTCTTTTTGAGTTCCTATTGCTAATTTTTTACCACTTTTTAATTCTATTGCTAAACCCTTCCGCCCATTAACATTATAAACAGTTCCATATTTGGTCCAAAAACGTATCCCCCAGCCACCAACAAATCCATAATCAAGCACTCTTAACGATTTAATTTCTTCCCAATTTATTTCTTTTTTGATAAAAGGAAAAAATGCCATTTTAACACCTTCCTCATTAACCTCTGTTTTTAGCTTTAAAGTAAAAAAAAGAACTGCTATCAAAATGTCACCAAACAAAATGGAAACCAATGATGATGAGCCTGCCGAAATCAATTGCCAAACAACAAAGCTTGAGTGAATTAATATAATTAACCAAAGCCACCATTGTGTAAACTTCTGTATTTCTGTAAATTTTGGTTTCATCAATTAAAAAAATAAGCGCAGAACAGCCTTAAAACTTATACTGCGATCAGATAAAGTTCGGTTTTTTTTGCGAAATTTTAAGTTTGTTTAAATGTTAGATTGATCTAAAGTTAGATTTCCACAAAAATTAATGGATAAAATCAAGTAGTTTTTGAAACTGCTTTTTTGTTTCAAAATTAGATTCAGCAAAACGATAGGCTTCTTCTCCCATTTTTTTTCGAAGTATTTCATTCCCTATCAATTCCTGTATTTTATCAGCAAACACATCAATATTTTTAGGTGGAACTAAAAACCCGTTTTTACCGTCTTTTACCAACTCTGGATTACTACTCATATCAAAAGCCAAAACAGGTTTTTTAGCCATCATAGCTTCAGCCAGGACAAAACCAAAACCTTCCCAAATAGCGGTAGAAACAAAAAGATCTACACCAGCCATAAAGTTCGGAACATCATCAACAAACCCTAACAATTCTATATTTTCGTTTAGTTTTCGATCAGAAATTGATTGTTTTAATTCATCATGTAAAGGTCCATCACCAGCTATCAAAATTTTAAATTCAAGATTTTTTTCTTTGAGTTTTTCAGCAATATCTATTAAAAAGCGTTGTGCTTTTTGCTCTACTAAACGGCCAGCATTACCAATAATGATTTGGGTTGTGGGTGATGGGTTGTGGGTGATGGGGTTCTTTGGAAAGTCAATGGCATTGTAAATAATGGCTGTTTTTTTTGTGGCAACAATGTTTTTATAATTTTTCTCTAACAACTCTTTTGTTGCATTAGAATTAAAAATAAAGTGTGTTACCACATCTGCAAACAAGTGAGTGTTTAACCTGCTTTTCTTTACCTCAACAGCAATTCCCCTTCTATAAACAATATTTTTTACACCCGCTTTTTTAGCTGCCCTTCCTCCTAATTTTAAATCTTTAGGGTTGTTAAAAATTACGGTGTCAATCTTGTTCACTTTATAGAACTGAACCAACTTGTTAATTTTAGTAGGGTTTAAAAAACTTAAATTACCAGCTGTAACATGTTGTTGAACAACATTTGTTTCCTTTAGTTTTTTAGCCAACTCACCTTTTCCATCGCAAACAAAAAACGTTTTATTGGTTGTTTTTGACATGTTTTGTGCAGCCTCAAAATGCCATTTTTCTCCTCCTCCCCAAAAAGGAGTGGTATTAAAAAAACAGATATTTTGTGATGTTGACATGCTTATTTTTTTCGATTTAAATTCCTCAATTTAGAATACTTCAAACGCTTGGCGTGAGCAGAGTTTTTACACACCACATAACCGTGGTAGCCATCTAAAAATCCCAGCTTTAAAATATAATCTCTAAAAAACTTAAAGGTAGATTTATAAAAAATAGTAAATCCATTACTTGTTTTTCCTTTTTCGAAAGCAGCTTTAGCGCTAATATCTGTAAAAAAATCGATTTGATTTAAGTGTTCTTCTATGGTATAAAACGAATAATGTAAAATATCTAAGTTTGTGTGTTTTACAGCAGCGTCCTTTTCCATTATTACTTTATCGTGCGGATTATCTCCACCCCATTTGCCTTTGGTTTTATCCCACAAACGTAATTTCTTATCTGGGTACCAACCACAATGTTTAATCCAAGTTCCACAAAAGTTAGTTAATCGATTAAAACTATACCCGTCAGCTTTCCAATTATTTTTAATTTGAAGTATTGCCTGTTGTAGCTCTTCTGTTAAGGCCTCATCGGCATCTAAAGAAAGTACATATTGGTTTTTTGCTTGTGTAATTGCAAAGTTCTTTTGCTCAATGTGTCCATCAAATTTATTTTCAATAAAACGAACTTCTTTTTGAAGACAAATTGCTTTGGTTTTGTCCGTAGAAAAAGAATCTACCACCACAATTTCATCAGCTATACGCTTAACAGAGTTCAAACACCTCTCGATGTTTCTTTCCTCATTAAACGTAATTATTACAACTGAAAGCTGAATTTGCATGATACAAAGATGCGCTTTTTTTTAATATTCTTTCCGATACAAAGATTGCGGGTCAAGCCCGAAATGACGAAGAGGCTTTAAGCCTTTTTTAATGTAAATGAAAACGTAGAACCAACTTCTGGAGTGCTTCTTACATTAATGGTTTGGTTATGTGCTTCAATAATATGTTTAACAATAGAAAGACCCAAACCTGTTCCACCACTCGTTCTTGCTCTACTTTTATCAATTCTATAAAACCGCTCGAACAAACGTGATAGATGGTGCTCTGCAATACCTGTTCCATTGTCTGCCACCTCAACCAACACATTCTCATCCATATCAAACAACTTAATCAGAGTCTCCCCGTTTTCCTCTTTCCCATATTTAATGGAGTTTACTATTAGGTTAACCAACACCTGATTAATTCCGCTCTCGTCAATACTTACCCAAACGGGCTTAGAGGGTTCATCAACAAACTTCAATTTAACATCATTGTTTTGAGCTTGCATCTCCAAAGCGCCAACCACTTCTTTTACCAATTTAACCAAATCAACCTTCTTTATGTCCATCTCAATCATTCCAGACTCCAACTTAGAAATATCGTCTAAGTTTTCAATTAATGAAATCATTCTATCAACACTATTACTCGCCTTTTCTAGATAGCTAACATTAATATTTGGATCATGCAGTCCTCCCTCTAATAATGTCAATAAATACCCTTGAATATTAAAAATTGGGGTCTTCAATTCATGTGAAAGGTTTCCTACATATTCTCTTCTGTAACTCTCTAATCCCTTTAACCTCCCTATTTCTTCTTTATTTAATTTATCCCAGTCTTCAACTTCTGTTTGAATTTGAGCTAAACTAAACTCTTTCGAATCATCTACTTTTTTTAATTTCAGGTTGTGAATTGTTCTGTAAATAACCTTTATCTTTTTATAAATAAATCGTTCAACAGCTATTCTAAAACCAATATAAGATGCAATAAATGAAACAGGAAAAACAGCCAGAATTAACAAATTGCTATTTCCGTTATAGGTGTCTAAAACAAAAACAAGTAAGGTAAGAACAGCCGCCATTAGAAAAGAAATTCTGAGGGCTATTCCGTTGGGGGTTAGGTCTTTCATTGACGCAAATGTAGGGTTTCTTTTACTTAAGATTCAAATTTATAACCTACTCCTTTAATCGTTTTAATGTAGTGGTCTCCTAATTTTTCACGAAGTTTTCTGATGTGTACATCTATTGTACGATCTCCAACAACAACCTCTCCTCCCCAAACAGACTCTAGTATTACTTCTCTAGTAAAAACTTTCCCTGGTTTAGATAATAATAACGCCAATAATTCAAATTCTTTTTTAGGAAATGAAAGCTCTTCTCCTTCTTTATATACCAAGTATTTTTCTCTATCAATTTTAATGTCTCCTTCTTGCTCATCAACACCCACCTCTTCACCACCTGATTTCCTTCTTAAAATAGCCTTAACTCTACTTACTAAAAGTCTTGGTTTAATAGGTTTTGTTATATAATCATCAGCTCCAGCATCTAAGCCTGCAACCTGTGAGTAGTCTTCACCTCTTGCGCTTAAAAAAGCTATTAGCGTATTTTTAATATCTGCCACATTTCTAATTTCTTGACAAGTTTCAATACCATCCATCTCTGGCATCATAACATCCAACAATATTAAATCAGGTTTAATTTTTTTAGCTAGTTCAACCGCTTCTTTCCCACTTGTAGATGTCGTTACATCATATCCTTCTTTTGTTAAATTATAACCCAAAAACTCTATGATGTCTGGCTCATCATCAACTAATAATATTTTTTCGTTACTCATAGCTTTTTATTTTTAACAAAGGTAGCTCAGTGTTTCATTCTGGATGTTAATTTAATATTAATTTATTGTTTTATCCTTGTTATTGCTGGATTTTTAATTTCTTCTTCAATTAAATTTTCAAATCAAATAATGTTCCCTTAACATGAACATAAAATAAGTATAAGATTGCTTTCATGCTTTAGTAATAGTGCAGCCGTTTCTTTGCAGCATAAAAATTATAAAACTTAAAGATTAAAAAAATGAAAACAAAAAACTTATTATTAGTTACGGTAATTATCCTAGGGTTAGGGAGCCTATTAACTTCATGTTCTAAAAAAGAAGGGTGTACAGATATTACTGCAGAAAACTTTAGTGCTGAAGCAGAAAAAGACGATGGATCATGTATTTATGAAGAAGATGAGCCAAATAATCCTGAAGAAAAAGATCCTATAACAGTATCTGACAACACAGGAACAACAACTTGGACAAAAGACAATGTGTATTTATTAGATGGTTTTGTTTTTGTAAACTCTGGTGATGTTTTAACAATTGAGCCTGGAACAGTTATAAAAGGAAAACCTGGAACTGGAGCAAGCGCATCTGCTTTAATTGTAACTAGAGGAGCTCAAATTAATGCATGTGGTACTGCTTCAAACCCAATTATATTTACTTTTGAAGCTGATCCTTTAGACGGTTCTGTAGGGATGACTACTACTGGACAATGGGGTGGATTAATGCTTTTAGGAAGCGCAAGGTTAAACACGGTTCCTGCTACACAAAATATAGAAGGAATACCTACATCAGAAACAAGAGGTTCTTACGGTGGTACTAACGATAATGACAACTCAGGTTCTTTATGTTATGTTTCTATTCGTCATGGTGGTACTGACATTGGTGCAGGAAACGAAATTAACGGACTAACATTAGGTGGGGTAGGTGCAGCAACAAGTATTCACCACATTGAGGTTGTAGCTAATGCTGATGATGGGGTTGAGTTTTTTGGAGGAGCTCCAAACTTAAAACACATTTTGGTTTCTAACGTACTAGATGATTCTTTTGATTACGACCAAGGGTTTAGAGGAAAAGGTCAGTTTTGGGTGGCTATAGAAAACGCAAACTCTGACAGAGGTGGTGAGCACGATGGGGGAACATCTCCAGAAGATGGATTGCCTTATGCAACTCCTGTAATTTACAATGCAACTTACATCGGAAACGGAGCAAGTAGAGCAATTACTTTTAGAGATAATGCTGGTGGTGAATACCACAACACAGTATTCCATAACTTTGGTAAAGGAATTGACATTGAAGATTTAGCAACTGGTGAAGATTCTAAAGCAAGATTAGATGCTGGCGAATTGGTATTGGCTGATATCGTTCTTTCTTCTGTCGGATCAAACAATATTGTTGATAATAATGGAACAGATTTATCTGGACACACAAATATATCTGGAATTAGTACTTCTGCTGCGGGAATTACAACAACAAACCCAATACCTTCTACTTCATTAGGAACTGGAACTGCTTCTGCAGATACATGGTATGATAATGTAACATACTTAGGAGCATTTGATGCAAATGGAACTAACTGGGCACAAGGTTGGACATTAACTTTCCAATAGTGTTATAGATAGGGTTTCTCTTTCCCATAAGAAGAGAATAACCTGAATAAAGTAGCCCTCCTGAATAAATCAGGAGGGCTTTTTGTTTGCAATAAGTTAATCAGTTCCTAACAGAGTCTTAACATTCGGTTAACGGCTGAATTATGTGTTGTTTTTTTCTTTGCAGCAGATTTAAAAATAAAGAAAATGAAGAAAATCATAGCTATAACTTTACTGCTTTTTTGTGTTGCTAACACTTATACTCAAGGTATAATTCAAGGGAAAGTAACAAGTTCGGAAACAGGGGAGGAGTTAATTGGCGCAACCGTTTTACTTAAGGGCACAACAACTGGGTCAATGGTTGATATTGATGGAAACTATAGAATTCCAAATGTTGCTGCTGGTCAATATAAATTGATTTGTGCTTATATTTCTTTTAGATCTGACACTATAGATGTTACTGTTAAAGATGGAGAAACAACATCTCATAGTTTTAGTCTTGGATCTTCTTCTATGGATATTGATGTTTTTGTTATTGAAGCAAAAGCTGATCGTAAAAACGAACAGTTTTTATTACAAGTAAAGAAGAAATCGGCAACTGTTATGGAAGTAATGGGCGCTAAAGAAATTGCTAAAAGAGGTGATGGAAATGCTGCCGCTGCTGCCAAAAGAGTTTCTGGATTAACTTTAGAGGGCGGAAAATATGTTTATGTAAGAGGATTAAGCGACAGGTATAGTAAAACAACTGTAAATAGAGCTGAAATTCCGGGGTTAGACCCCAACAAAAATGCTGTACAGTTAGATTTATTTCCTACCAACATGATTGAAAATATGAAAGTAATCAAGTCTTTTACTCCAAACTTACCAGGGAGTTTTACTGGAGGTTTAGTTGATATTGAAACAAAAGATTTTCCGGAAGCATTTACCTTTCAATTTTCAAGTAATCTTGGGTTTAATACAGCTTCTAGTTTAAAAGATAACTTTTTAACTTATGAGGGTGGGGGAACCGACATGTTTGGTTTCGATAATGGCACAAGAGATAAGCCTGGTTCAACTAACAAAATACCTGCATTATTTGTTGACAATGATAGATTAGAAAAGGTGGGAACATCTTTTAATAAAGAAATGGATGTGAGCGAAAAAACATCGTTTTTAAATCAAGGTTATTCAATTTCTGCAGGAAACCAGACAAAACTATTTGGAAAAAGTTTGGGGTTTGTTGTGGGGCTTTCTTACTCTAAAAAATATAGTTTAAGGGATGAAGATGCTTTTACAAATAGGTATTCTTTAACAGGAAATGTAGATGAAGTAGATGAATTAAATCCTGAAAGAACGTTAAAAGACAGAAAATCTACAGAAAATGTATTGTGGGGGGCAATTGCCAACTTATCTTATAAAATTTCACCAAACCACAAACTGGGATTTGTTTATTTAAGAAATCAAAACGGAATTACCTCTACATCATACCAAGAAGGAGAAGTGCCACAAGACCAACCTGGTTTGTTTTTACAAACACGTGCTTTAGAGTATGAACAAAACGCATTAAGTAGCTACCAAACAAAAGGGGAGCACTATTTTGAAAAACTAAGTAAACTTAAAGTGGATTGGATGTACGCTTTTTCTCAATCGAACCAAAACCAACCCGATTTAAGGTATTTTTCTAACGATTATACAGTTGATGCTGCAACAGGAGATACTAACTACAACATACAAGCTTCTATTTACCCTGTTCCTACCAGATATTACAGAGAATTAGATCAAACAACTTTAGATGGTAAGTTAGATTTTGAATTAAACGTTAAAGAAAAAGATGGAAAAGCATCGAAATTAAAATTTGGTGGTGCTTTTTTAAAGCAAGAAAGAGTTTTAAGAGAATACCGATACAACTACCGCTCTCAAGGGTTATTACAATATGATGGAAGTGTTGCTGCTTATTTAAACAACTCCAACTTTGCTTTACCTGGGCCAGGAAACCCTATTTCTGATTATTTATATATTGAAGATGCAACTGAAAGAAGAAACAGTTATGGTGCTGATCAATTAGTGATTGGGAGTTATTTAATGGGAGATATATGGGCAACAAAAAAGTTGAGAATTGTAACTGGAGCAAGGTTAGAAACCACCAACATTTTTGTAAGAAGTTTTGACCAAAAAGAAAAAACTGGAGAATTGGATGAGGTAGATATTTTACCTGCAATAAACACTTCTTACGCTTTAACAAAAAACAGCAATTTAAGAGGTGCTTATTCTAGAACATTGGCTCGACCTTCGTTTAGAGAAATTGCTCCTTTTGCTACTTATGATTTTTCTACTAACTGGACCATTGTTGGAAATCCAGATTTAGAAAGAACCTTGGTAGATAACATTGATGTGAGGTATGAAGTGTTTCCAAATTTTGGAGAATTAATTTCTGTTGGGGCATTTTACAAATCGTTTACTAACCCTATAGAGTTAGTGTTTAACACAGAGGCACAAAATGCTGAATTAACATGGAGAAATATTGATAAAGCAACGGTTTATGGTGCTGAATTCGAGATTAAAAAGAAGTTGAATTTTATTTCTAACGATATTCATTCATTCAATGCTGGAGGTAACTTTACTTATGTTTATTCTGAAGTAAATATTGATGCACAAGAGTTAGAATTAATTAAAGCAAACGATCCTAACGCTAAAGAAACAAGAAGTCTTTTTGGACAATCACCTTATATTGTAAACCTATTTTTTGGATATAATAACGATTCGTTAGGGTTAAGCGCTAACTTAAGTTACAATGTTTCTGGTGAAAAAGTTGCTGTTGTTATAGTTGGAGCTACTCCAAATGTTTACCAGCAACCAGTTAACCAATTAGATTTTAACATTACAAAGAAGTTGGGAGAGAAGTTTAGCTTAAAGTTTAACGCACAAAACATTTTAAACCCAATTATTAAGAAAACATACAACTACAAAGATGAAGAATACATCTTCAATTCTTACAAAAGAGGCGCTACGTTTACTTTAGGAATTAAATATTTGATAGGGTAGTTTAAAATTAAATTACTGCCAACTGTCTTGTTAAATATAGATGATTGTGGCTGTTTTTTATTTCCACTTCCAACTTAATTCATTAACAATATTTAATCCGATTTCATTAAATTTTGTTTTTAATAAGTCTATATTTTCTATTTCTCTTTTTGGGATAATTAAAGACATTCCCGTTGAAATTTTTAAAAGAAAGTGATTCTGTGTTTCACACACCTCATCAATTTCTTTCAGCTTTATTTTTCCTTCTCCAGTTTTGTCTTTTGAATATATATATTCTTCCGTAATTTCAATATTCTCAACCTGTCCAAATCGTTTTTGGTAATTTTCTTTAATATAATTTTTGTAGTGTTTTTTATATCGCCAATTGAAATACTTTGGGTAAAAAAGTCCGCATATTATTGTAGTTACAACAAAATAAATAGTCATTGCAAAATTTTGTTGAAAATAGAAATAGATTCCCCCAATTAACGAACCTGCTGTAAGAAGGATCCACCCAGTCCTTTTTTTCTTCATTATTCGTTCTGTTTTAGACGCGGAGAAAAGCTGGAAGTCTAAAAAATCATTTTCTTCTATTTTATATTCTAATTTCATTTTCTGGAATTACTGTTAACAGTCCAATAAGTGCAATATTGACCTTATTCACATTATCTATTAGCGTAAAAATAACGAAAAACAACGTAGGGGAAAGGTTGTTTTTGATTACTACAAGGGTTACAGTCCTGCAACAACATTTAACATCGCAGAAAGGATGTCTTCAACCCCAATGGCAATAACAATAAAATCAATAACCCTAAATAAGGCGCCTAAGCTAACTGATACCCAACACCTTTAATGGTGTTAATGATATTGTCACCAATTTTTTCTCTGATTTTTCGAATATGAACATCAATAATTCGGGCATTTTCACACTCTTTTTCTTTCCACACCTTTTGAAAAATTTCTTCTCGGGTAAATACCTTTTGTGGTTTATTAATCAATAGGTAAAGCATTTCAAACTCCTTTCTTGGTAAAGAAAATGAAGCTCCATCGTTATAAACTAAATAACTGTCTCTATCAATTTTTAAACTGTTGTATGAAAGAATTTTAGCCTTGTCTTTTTTAGGGTTTATCGGTTTTCTTTTTAGCAGCGCTCTTATTCTTTTAACCAAAACTCTTGGGTTAATTGGTTTTACAATATAATCATCAGCTCCTGCTTTAAAAGCTTCTATTTGAATATAATCTTCTTCATGTGAAGAAAAGAGGACGATGAAAGCGTTAAGGGCGTTTTCTGCCTTTAATTGGTAACACAACTCTATTCCATCTGAATTTCCAATTTCTAAATCCAACAAAACAATATCTGGTTGTTTTTTGTAAACCTCATTAATGGTTTCTTCACTTACCAACGTATGCGAAAAAACATCAAAACCATCGTTCTCAAAAACTTTTTTGGTCTCGACTAAATCAGATAAATTACTGCTGAATATGTTTATTATTGGTGCCATTTTCTAATTATTAAAATTAGAGTCACAGCATTGTTTACCCGTTAATTTAATGTTAAGGGTTTATTAAAACTCTGATTTTGATATAAAAAACCATTGCCAATTCGTGTGGTTTTACAAAATACTGTTCTCGATACAAAATTCTTTCAGAATTTCACTCGAACTGACATTTTTGAATTTCCTCTCTTAGATTAATACTCCTTTTTGTTAGAGATTTGTCCTTTCTCATCCCACATCATCCAAATTCCTGTTTTAGTTCCTTTGGTGTAATACATTTCATAACGTTTTACCCCTAACTCATCCCAAATAAGCCATTTACCGTCTTTTTTACCTTTACTATAGTTTGCCTCAGCTAACTTGTTTCCTTTAACAGACCAACGCGTCCATTTACCATGTTTTAATCCGTCCTTAAAACTTCCTTGCTCCATTATTTCTGTTGTTGGGTAATAAAACTCTACAGATCCATTTTCCAACCCATCTTTAATAGAATAAACCGCTTCTTTAGCCTCACCTTGATAATAAGAAATGTAAACACCAGAATATTTTTGACCATCTTCATTAACATAAATACCGTCTTTTTTAGTGATCTGTTGAGCATTTGAAACTATAGTGATAAATAATGCTACGGTAAGTAAAGTCGCTTTAATCTTCATTGTTTTATAGGTTTTAGTAATTATTAGTAGGTATAGCCCACAAAAAAACTCCTGCGGTTACAGGAGTTTAATTAAGTTGGTTTTATCTCTTTTTATTTAGTCTCTAGTTCAACCTCTAAATTGCTTTCGTTAGCAGGGTTAAACCTAACCTCTTTGTTGTTATAAGTTATTAAACTAAAAGAAATTGTATGCTCTCCAGCCAACACGTTGTCTATTGTAAAGTTTCCATCAAAATCAGTATATACCACTGTTTCTTTTCCATCTAACAAGATTTTTACTCCTGTTAAGCTTTCATTGTTATCAACCACCTTTCCACTTATTGAAAAGCTTTTTTTCAATTTATCTTCATTGTTGTTTCCTGCAAATACAGTTGTTAAACTAAATAACGCGATAACTATAGCAATTGTTTTCATCTTCATTTGTTTTAAATTTAAAGCAAAGTAACGACAAGAAACCTGCTATAAGGTAAAACATATTTTACGCTTATGTTATTAGATGGTTAAGCAATATTAACTTAATGTTAAAACAATAAAGGCGAACCATTTGGTTCGCCTTTACTATCGATTTTTGGAGTTTTTTAGTTCTCTCCTGTAATTCCTTCAGAAACGTTTATTACGTGATCGCCAACTTTTTCTAATGAGTTAAACAAATCAGAATAAACTGCAGCGCTTTGGAAGTTGTATTCTCCCTTTTCTACATTTACGTAATGCTCTTTTCTTAATGCTTTACGATACTTGTTTAATGCCATTTCAAGCTCTTTTGCTTTGTCTAAAGTGACAGAGCTGTAGCTTGCAGACAAATTCTCATTCATTGTATTTAAGGCTGCTTCAACCATTTCAAACATCTCTAAAATGTTGTTGCGCTGTTCTGGAGTAAACCAAACTTTCTTCTCCACTTTTCTTTCAATACCTTTAGACATTTGGTAATAAATGTCTCCCATTCGCTCTAAATCTCCAACGATACTTAACATTCCTCTAATTTTAAGAGAAGAGCTTTCGCTCATTTCTCCTTCTGAAATCTTAGCTAAGTAATCCGCAACATCTTGCTCAATTCTGTCTGTGATGTCTTCGTATTTTTTAACTCTCGCTAATGTTTTGCTAATTTTCTTGCTGTCTTTTTCAACAATTAACTCTTTAACAAACCCGTTCATTCTTTGAACAACTCCACCAAATTTAGCAACTTCTTTTTGTGCTTCTAAAATTGACATTTCTGGAGTTGCCATAATTCCTGTGCTAATATATTCTAAGTGATACTCTTCATCCATATCTCCTTTAGATTTAACAGATTTGATTGCTAGCTTAACCAATAATGGAACAAACCAAATCATAATCAAAACATTTACTAAGTTAAACGCAGTGTGGAAAATAGCTAATCCCATTGGAGCTCCTTCTGCAGTATATGGATCTGCAGAGCCCAACATGTTCATTGCAACCGCTCTTACACCTTCTAAAGCTGGTGTAAATGAAATTAATAAAACCGCCCAACTAACTCCAACTATATTAAACATAGAGTGTATTCTTGCTGAACGTTTTGCGTGTACATTAGCAGGCAAAGAAGCTAATTCTGCAGTTATTGTTGTTCCTATATTTTCTCCTAAAATCATTGCTGCAGCAACCTCAAAAGGGATAATTCCACTAAAACATAATGTTTGTGTTAACGCCATAGAAGCACTTGATGATTGTACCACTATTGTTAATATCGTTCCTACAAATATGAAAAAGATGTTACTTAAGAAACCACTATCAGCGTAAGCTCCTAAAAAATTTAAAATCTCAGGGTTGTTTTTTACATCTGGCACTGCATGTTTCAATTCAGCAAGACCCCAAAATAAAATAGCAAAACCTACTATAAACTCTCCAATGTACTTTATCTTGTTCTTTTTCATGAACAACATCGGAACCCCTATAGCTAAAAGAGGTAATGCCATTGCTGCAATTTTTACTTTAAACCCTAAAACTGCAACTAACCAACCAGTAATAGTTGTTCCAATATTTGCACCCAACATTATTCCTGCCGACTCTACTAAAGAAAGTAAGCCTGCGTTTACAAAACTTACCGCCATTACCGTACTTGCAGAAGAAGACTGTACTAAACATGTAACCAAAAAACCCGTTAACACTCCCATGTAACGATTCTTAGTCATCATACTTAGAATTCTTCTTAAACCGCTTCCTGCAGCTTTTTGAATTCCTTCACTCATTATTTTCATCCCATAGATGAAAAAACCAAGAGCTCCAATCAATTTTAATGCGTCAACAAAACCAAATTCCATATCAATTATTATTATATAAATATTCTGTACAACAAAACTATATTAGTCCTATTAATTTAAGCAAAATACTATGTTAAGTTAATGTTAAGTATTTTACACGTAAGGCTTAAACAAACCTTGTTGTTACCTCTAAAAGTGTAAGTCAAACTGTAACCTATAAATTAAGTCGTTATCTAAGCTTCCAACAGTTTCGCTATATGTTATATCAGACTGCACCTTTAGTTTGTGTCCTTTAAAGTATTTTGAAACACCTAAAGTATATTGTGTTTGTGCTTCTTTTCCTGTAACTGTTTTGTCCCACTCTGTTAAAGTGTATCTTCCTGCTACTTCCCAATTATTTTTAAATAAATATCCCGCTTGCATATTCAATCCTGATCCAACAGCAACAACTTGTCCTGTTTTTGTTCCATTAGCGTTTGTTACACTGTCTTGCTCTGATGTTCTAACAGCATATTCACCCATTAAAGAAAATCCTTTGTATTTAAACATCATATCAGCAAAAATAGTTGTAATATCTGTTTCGAAATAACCGTCAAAATCTCCTGTATCATCAAATCGTTCCATATAACTCCCTTGGTTACTTTTGTTTTTTACAGCTCTATCATGTAAATCATAAGTACCTCCTATAGCTAATTTTGGTTTTTCTTCTCTTTTAATATCTCCACCAACATAATCTCCCTTACTTGCAAATGTTCCGAAGGGTAAAAATTCTATTCTACTTGTATATTGGTATCCTCCTAAGTTTTTGTCAGTAATGTTTCTTCCCTCTCCTTGAGAAACAGAAAAAATTTCTCTTACAACAAAGTTTTTACCTAATGTAAAATGATGTCTTAATTGAGCACCCATATCTCTATCAATATTAAAGTTTGAGTTCAATTTTGATCGGTCAACCAATTGTAGGTTTGCAGACGAAACAACACGCTCTCTGTTTCCTGCCAACTTTGTTTGACCACCCCATAACGATAAGTTTTTATAAAAATTCCACTTTACTACTGCATCTAATATTAACCTTGGAGCTCCTTTTGTGTGTGATGATGCTCCAGAAATGTCTCTATTTGTTAACCCAAGCTCAATCTTATACTTAACTTTTGGGCTAAAAGCAAATCCACCAAATTTTAATCTTGCTCTACGTAACAAAAACTGTGAAGACCCAGCCCCAACTCCTGTTGAGTCATTTACATTCCACTCTCCAATGTATAACGACTGAAACCTAGCAGCAAACTTCATACTGTAAGAACCATCTCTTGCTACTACATTGTAAAATCCTTTTCCAAACTTGTTGTCTGTTGTGTCTTGTGCAAAAGCTACTGTAGTAAATAATGCCGCAATTAATAATAAATTAAACCTCTTCATTTCTTGTAGTTAATGTTACCTTATTTCTGTTAAATAATTAATTTTTGACAAAAATATATAGTAATAGTAAACAAGATGTTACGAGACGTTTACGGCTATGTTAAGTTAATGTTAAGGGGTTTTGTCGACAAGGTTAGTGATCTCTACAAACTCTTGAACACTCAATTGTTCTGGGCGTTTTGTGAAAACATTATTATCTTTAATAGAATCGTTTAAAAGGGCTTTTAAAGATTTTCGCATCATTTTTCTTCGTTGGTTAAACGCCATTTTTACAACCTGCTTAAACTTCTTTTCATCACAATTAAGTTTTGACTCCTTGTTTCTGGTAAAACGAATAACAGCCGATTGAACTTTTGGGGGTGGGTCAAAAACATCCCTACCAACTGTAAAAAGATATTCTACATCATAAAATGCTTGTAACAAAACACTTGTTATTCCATACGTTTTAGATCCTGGTGCTGCTGCAAAACGTTCTGCAACTTCCTTTTGAAACATGCCAACAACCTCTGGTATTTGATCTTTATAATCCAACACCTTAAAAAGAATTTGCGTTGAAATGTTATATGGAAAGTTACCTATTACAGCAAAAGCATCACTTCCTGCCAAATCAGTTAAATTCATTTTAAGGAAATCCCCATAAATAATGTTCCCTTTTAATTCTGGGTATTTTTCAACTAAATAACCTATCGACTCTCTGTCAACATCTATTGGGAATGTTTGGTACTCATTATGTTCAATTAAAAATTGTGTAAGCACTCCCATTCCTGGGCCAACCTCAACCACTTTTTTATATTTAGAGGTCTGCCTAAGTGCTTCAACAATGTTTTTAGCAATGCTTAAGTCTGTTAAAAAGTGTTGTCCGAGGTGTTTTTTTGCTTTTACTTTTTGCAATATAATAGGATATTTAAAGTTGTATCTTCGCAAAGATAATCAAACAGTTTTAATGCGATTTTTTTATTTTCTATTCATTTTTATTAATACAGGGCTTTGTTTTGCGCAAAACTATAGTGAGCTTGTAAACACAACTCCTGTTTTTGTTGAAAAGGTTGATATTACCCTCCTTAAAGAAAACCAGCTCTACATCTCCATGCCGTTTGCAAAAAAAATTGTTCTTAACCCAAACCAAAAAAAACAATTAACCGAAAAAGTAGTTATAAAACTGGAGCTTGTTTACACAGAATACAGAACTTCCAACACTTTCAACCAAAAAAAACTCAACAGTAACAGATTGAAAGAACTAAACAAATTAGCCCCTACTGTTTTTGAAAATCGATTTTGGGACTTTCAACTCACTAGTCAAACCAAAGCGGAATCACGAGAATCAGGAAACAAGATGTTTCATGGTTTTATCGTTACTTTTCGCCCCAACTCAACATCCACAACATTAAAAAAAGAAGTGGAGTACTTGAATGCTATTGTAACAACTATGCTTAAAAACGATAGTATAGAGAAAGACACTCTTCCTCAAGCCTACAAGATTAAAACGCATTATGACAAAAACAAAGGATACATACATGACACTATTTGGCACATAGACACTATTAAGCCTCCAAACCCTCCAGATTTTTTTTACAACCAATCGCTATACAACGACTCTACTGTTCTAAACTCTTTTGCAAGAAATAATAGTTGGAAAAACTTTATTGTTGTTACAGATGTTACAGGAAGCATGTCTCCATATAGTGCTCAGGTTTTTGTTTGGCTAAAAGCACAAGCAGACAATAAGCTAGCGAAGTGCTTTGTTTTTTTTAACGATGGCGATGAAAAACCCTCGCGAAAAAAACAACCTTTAGAAACCAAAGGTGTTTACCTAACTAAAAACTCATCAATAACAAACGTTATTAATACTGCTGCAAAATGTATGAAAAATGGCTCTGGCGGTGGTGAAAATTTAGAAAATGATGTTGAGGCAATTATAGAAGGGCTTAAGCAACATCCTGAAGTTAGTGAAGCCATCCTTGTTGCTGACAATATGGAAAGCATGCGCGATTATAAATTCCTAAACAAAATAAAAAGACCAGTCCATGTAATTTTATGTGGATCTGAAAACAGAATAAACATCCAATATTTAGACTTAGCTAGACAAACTAAAGGCTCTGTTCACACCAAAAATTCAGACATTATAAACCTGCAAGAAATTAAAGAAAAAGAGCATTTCTTTATTGAGAAAAAAGAATATCTTTTCGAAAATGGACAGTTCCATTTTGTGTACTAAAAGTTTTTATTTACTGGGAAACATTTCATAAATAATAATATATCCAGCTATATTTTGTTTCGTTAGTGTCTCAGAAGAAATGATATCCCCCCATATTTTTAGTGGTTTATTCATCTCACTTTTTATTTTCGTTTCAGGCACCTCACTTTTGGCTATTATTATCTTATAAAAATCTTTATCTGATTTGAAAAACAAGTCTAGGTTATCTGTTGGAAACTCGTTTGTCTTTACTGCGCTAGATACTTTAGGTGTGTAGGTTGTGATTTCTCCAAACATTTTACGTCCCTTTTTTTTAACCTTTGTTACGATTTCTTTTTTTGTAGTATTTACTTTTGTAGTATTAGAACAACCCCAAAAGTTAAAGCATGCAATAATTATTAGTAATTTATTTAACATTATTATAAATTTTACTAGATTTTAAGTCCTCAAAAGTATCAATATCATTTAAGGTTTGAAGCAAAGAAAAACTTACTTCTTGTTTTCCTAACTCTTTAAGGGTTACATTAAACAGATTTGGTTCGCTCCAAGGCTTGTTTTCAAAAATAAATTTATGCGGTTTTTTCATTCCAACCAAATAATAACCACCATCTTCTGCTGGTCCAAAAACAATTTCACCTGTATCTAAAGCATCAAACCCTTTCTCTATAATTTCTGGAGAAATATCTGGTAAATCGGAGCCTATTAAAACAACTTTATCATAGCCTTGTTTAAAAGCATAGTCAAAAGCATTACACATTCTTTCCCCTAAGTTTTCTCCATTTTGAACAAACTTCAACTCATCAATCCATTTGCCATTAATTACAACATCTGAAAAGTAAACATGTTTATCTGCTTTTACTTTTTTAGAACATTCTTCAGTAATATCAACCAACTGTTTATAAACCTCAAAAGCTTTATTGTCACCAACCGTTTTGGCTAATCGCGTTTTCACTTTTCCGAGAATAATATTTTTAACAAAAATGATTAGTAAATTTTTACTCATAAACCTTTTCTCCTTTTGTTAACCATTTTCCCCAAGACTTATCATAAGGGTGTATTTTTTGTGTTTTATTACCGAAACGGTCGTAAACAGGATAACTAGAATTTACCCAATCAAAAATCCCACCTTTTAAATTCATTACTTTTTTAAACCCTACTTTTTTCAATTTCTCACCAATCTTTTCGCTTCTATATCCAACTGAACAATAAACAACAACAGTTGTTTCCTTGTCAAGTTTAGTCAAATCACTTATTTTAAAATTATCGTAACCAATATGTTTGGCTTTTTTTAAATGACTAACTTCATACTCTTTTTTTTCTCTAGCATCCAAAATCAATAGGGGTGTTTTTGTGTTTTCTACTTTTTTAAACTCCTCGACAGTAATTAATGGAACTGTTTTAGAAACAATATTGTTCTTCATCTCTTCAAACGAAGAATAGTTTTGAGAAAAACAGATGTTTCCAACAATCAAAAAAAATATTACTAACCCTTGTTTCATTTTTTCTATGCTAATGAGCCTTGGCAACTTGATCCCGATCCCGCAGAACAACCATAACAATGTTGCCCTAAAATAATGTCTCTTTTTTCTAATTCAAGATTATTAAATTCTTTTATGTTTTGTGAAGAGGAGGCGACCCCTAATTCTAACATTTGATTAAAATCACAATCAAAAAGTTTGCCATCCCAGCCAACAGAAATTGTATTTCTACACATAACTTCTTTCGCAGCAAGCGGATTAAAAGACTCTATTAACTTATTCGTGTAGTCCTCATACTTCCCCTCTTTCAAAAGAAAGTCTAAAAACCGACTAATAGGAAGGTTTGTTATTGTAAACAAATTATTAAACTCAACATTAAAAAGCTCTTTTAACTCTCTTTTATAGTCTAATTCTAAAGCTTTTTGTTCTGGAGGTAAAGATGCTCCTCCTGGATTAAAAACCAAATCTAACTCTAGTCCCGAACCGTCTTTTCCATAACCAACTTCGTTTAATTTTTGAAGTGCTTGAATAGACCTTTCAAAAACACCATTCCCTCTTTGTTTATCTACGTTATCTTTTGAATAACAAGGCATAGAAGAAACAACTGTAACCTTGTTGTCAGCATAAAACTGAGGAATGTCTAAATACTTTTTATAAGTCAAAATAGTTAAATTACTTCTTACTATTACTTTTTTTCCTAATTGGGACAATTCCAAAACAAACCATCTAAAGTCAGGATTCATCTCTGGAGCACCTCCTGTTAAATCTACTGTGTGGATTGAAGGTGTTTTTGCCGCTTCCAAACATTGCAACAAAACCTCTTTTATCATTATTTCCTTTCTATCAGGGCCAGCATCTACATGACAGTGTTCACAAATCTGGTTACACAACTTTCCTAGGTTAATTTGAAGGGTTTCTATTTTTGTTGGTTTTAAAGGGAACAACCCCGCCTCTTTAAGTTTCTCCGAAAACTTAATTTCTTTTGTGTTTTCAAGTGTTTTTACTTGGAAAGAAGCCTCGGACAGTTTGTTGTGTTCTTTTTGTAATGTTTTCATAATTCAAGGCTAAATTCAACAATTTTAAACTTATTCCCTGTCAAAGGTTTTACAAAAGAATATTTTAATTGATTCTAAATAAGCTCCCCATCAAAAAAAGCGAATGTAAACCTTGTAACCTCCCATACAATTTTTACATTTGTACATCTATTTATTAAAAAACAAACAATATTATGAGTAACGGATTTTCAAATTCTTCTGTTGGTAGAAAGGTGCTTATGGCTCTGTCAGGCTTTTTCTTAATTACATTTTTAACACTCCATTTTGTTATTAATTTCTTGTCTGTTTTTAGTGCAGACTTATTTAACATGGCCTCTCACTTTATGGGAACTAATTGGATCATCCAGTTTTTAATGCAGCCCGTCTTAATGTTTGGAACATTATTTCACTTGGGTATGGGAATAAACTTAGAGCTAAAAAACAAGGCTGCCCGTCCAATTAAGTACGCAATGAACAAGGCTAACGAAAACTCTTCTTGGATTAGCAGAAACATGTTAATTACAGGAATCATGATTTTATTATTTTTAGGATTACACTTTTATGATTTTTGGATTCCAGAAATTCAAGATAAATTTGTTGATGGTATTTGGGATAACCCTACAAAATATTTTCCTCACCTAGTACACAAATTTGAAGATCCTATTAGGGTAATTATTTACTGTGTTTCTTTTGTCTTTTTAGCGCTTCACCTGTTACATGGTTTTCAGTCAGCTTTTCAGTCGGCTGGTTTCAACCACACAAAGTACACTCCATTAATTAAAAAATTAGGTTATTTATTTGCCATAGTTGTTCCTCTGGGATTCATTTTTATAGCAGTATTTCACCATTTATGTTCTCATTAATCTTTTTTATTTAGAAAGAATATGTCAAAATTAGATTCAAAAACACCAGAAGGTCCAATTAAAGATAAGTGGACAAAACATAAAAACGATATTAACTTAGTTAACCCTGCCAACAAACGTCATATCGACATTATTGTTGTTGGAACAGGATTGGCTGGTGGAGCTGCTGCTGCATCTTTAGCCGAAATGGGTTATAAGGTAAAAGCGTTTGCTTATCAAGATTCTCCACGTAGAGCACACTCAATTGCTGCTCAAGGAGGAATTAATGCAGCAAAGAACTATCAAAATGATGGAGATTCTACTTACCGTTTATTTTACGATACGGTTAAAGGAGGGGATTACAGAGCTAGAGAAGCAAACGTATATCGTTTAGCTGAGGTTTCTACAAATATTATTGACCAGTGTGTTGCACAGGGAGTTCCTTTTGCAAGAGAGTATGGTGGTTTATTAGACAACCGTTCTTTTGGCGGTGTGTTGGTTTCAAGAACTTTTTACGCTAAAGGGCAAACTGGACAACAACTTTTATTAGGTGCTTATTCTGCAATGAATAGACAAATTGGTAAAGGAAAAATTACCATGTATAACCGTCATGAAATGATGGATATAGTAAAGGTTGATGGAAAAGCAAGAGGAATTATTGCTCGTAATATGATTACTGGAGAAATTGAAAAACATTCTGCTCACGCGGTTGTTATTGCTTCTGGTGGTTACGGAAACGTTTTCTTCTTATCTACCAATGCAATGGGATCTAACGCAAGTGCTGCATGGAAAATTCACAAAAAAGGAGCTTACTTTGCAAACCCTTGTTATACGCAAATTCATCCGACATGTGTCCCTAGAGCTGGAGATTTCCAGTCTAAGTTAACCCTAATGTCTGAGTCGTTGAGAAATGATGGTAGAATTTGGGTGCCAAAAAACATGGATGATGTAATGGCTATTAGAGAGGGAAGAAAAAAGCCTACTGATTTAGGTGAAGACGAAAGAGATTATTACTTAGAAAGAAGATATCCTGCATTCGGAAACTTAGTGCCAAGAGATGTTGCATCTCGTGCTGCTAAAGAAAGATGTGATGCTGGTTACGGTGTAAATGCAACAGGAGAAGCTGTTTACTTAGATTTCAAATCTGCCATTAACCGTTACGGAAACGAAAAAGCTCACGTTTTAGGGCTTCACAATCCTGGCGATGCTAAAATTTTAGAATTAGGAGAGGGGGTTATCGAAGAAAAATACGGTAACCTTTTCCAAATGTACGAGAAGATTATTGATGAAAACCCTTACAAAACACCAATGATGATTTATCCTGCTGTGCACTATACAATGGGTGGTATCTGGTGTGATTATAACTTAATGACAACTATTCCTGGATGTTACGCTGCTGGTGAGGCAAATTTCTCTGATCACGGAGCAAACAGATTAGGAGCGTCTGCCTTAATGCAAGGTTTAGCTGATGGTTATTTTGTACTACCTTACACAATTGGTGATTACTTAGCTGATGATATTAGAACTGGGCCAATTCCAACCGATAGCCCTGAATTTAATGCTGCTGCTAAAGAAGTAACAGATCAATTAGAAAAGTTAATCAACATTAAAGGAACTAAGTCTGTAGATCACTTCCATAAGAGATTAGGAGAAGTAATGTGGAATAAAGTTGGTATGTCTCGTAATGCAAAAGGATTAATTGAAGCAATGGACGAAATCAAACAAATCCGTGAAGAGTTTTGGAAAGATGTTTGTGTTCCTGGAGGAATGAACGAATTGAACCCAGAATTAGAAAAAGCAACTAGAGTTGCTGATTTCTTAGAGCTTGGAGAATTATTTGCTAAAGATGCATTAGCAAGAGAAGAATCTTGTGGTGGCCACTTTAGAGAAGAGTCAGTTGAGTTAGACGGAGAACAAAAAGGCGAGGCAAAAAGAAACGATAAAGATTTTGCTTACGTAGCTGCATGGGAATACAAAGGAGACCCAAGAGAAGCAGTGATGCACAAAGAAGAATTAGAATTTAATGATATTGAACTAAAACAACGTTCTTACAAATAATTAGAAGACTATGAATTTAACGTTAAAAGTTTGGAGACAAAAAAACAAAGAAGATAAGGGTGGTTTGGTTACTTATCCTGTAACAGGAATTTCTGAGCACGCTTCTTTTTTAGAAATGTTAGATGTTTTAAACGAGCAGCTAATTACTCAAGGAATAGAACCTGTTGCTTTCGATCATGATTGTAGAGAAGGTATTTGTGGAATGTGCTCTTTATACATAAATGGTGAAGCTCACGGGCCAGATAGAAAAGTAACTACTTGTCAGTTACACATGAGAATGTTTAAAGATGGTGAAACGGTGCATATTGAACCTTTCAGATCTAAGGCATTTCCTGTATTAAAAGATTTAGTCGTTGATAGGGGTTCTTTTGACAGAATTCAACAAGCAGGAGGATTTATCTCGGTCAACACTTCGGGAAACACTCAAGATGCAAATGCATTACCAATTCCTAAGCCAATGGCTGATAAAGCAATGGATGCTGCAACTTGTATTGGTTGTGGTGCTTGTGTTGCAACTTGTAAAAACTCTTCTGCAATGTTATTTGTTGCTGCTAAGGTATCTCAATACTCCTACTTACCACAAGGTCAGGTTGAGCGCAAAGAACGTGTTTTAAACATGGTAGACCAAATGGATCAAGAGGGTTTTGGAAACTGTACTAACACAGGAGCATGTGAAGTTGAATGTCCGAAAGGAATTTCATTAGAGTTTATTGCTAGAATGAACAAGGAGTATCTTAATGCTTCTACTTCTTCAGAAAAATAAAAAACACTACATATTTAAAAAAGCCTCGATTATTCGGGGCTTTTTTTGTTTCTCTGAAAAATGACAGCCACAAATCTCAATTATAACTAAATTTGACTATGAAGAAAAAGACACTAATACTTGGGGCAAGCCCTAAACCAGTTAGGTATTCTTACAAAGCAGCGATAATGCTTTTAGAAAAGGGGTATACTGTTTCTCCTGTTGGAATAAGAAAAGGAACAATTGAGGGTTATGAGATTTTATTAAATAAACCTGAATTAAAAAATATAGACACTGTAACCCTTTATGTTGGTGCTAAAAACCAACCAGAATATTACGAATATATAATCAACACCATTCAACCAAAACGAATTATATTTAATCCTGGAACAGAAAATGATGAATTGATAAGTTTAGCAAAAGATAAAGGAATTGAAACAGAAATTGCATGTACACTTGTTCTTTTATCCCTTAATAGTTACTAAAGCTTTAACCGCTCATCCTTTTTTAATTGACCAATATATATTTATAATTATCTTTAACCGTGATTATTAAAAATACAACAACATGAGAATTTTAAAACTTACCGGAATTGCATTAATTTCCTTTCTTTTTTTAACAAGCAGTAATGCCGTTGCACAAAAGAAAAAAAAGGGTAAAAAAGGAAAAACTGAAGCTCCAAAAAAGGATAAAACAGCTTTAAAAAAGATTTCTGAAGTTACCAAGAAAAGTAAAAAAATAGATGGTCTTTTTACTATATATCAAGATACCATTACAGGATCTATCAAAATGGTTGTTAGTGAAGATCAACTTAATAATGAGTTTATTTATTTTAGCCAAATAGCCGATGGTGTTTTAGAGGCAGGTTCTTTTAGAGGTGCTTACCGCGGGTCTAAAGTCTTTAGAATTCAAAAATATTTTAATAAAATAGAGTTTATTACACAGAACACTTCTTCTTATTTTGATCCAAATAGTGCTCTTTCTAAATCTGCTAATGCAAATTTAAGTGAAGGTACAATGGCAAGTTTAAAAATTGAAGCAGCTGATAGTGGTTTATATTTAATTAATGCTGACAACCTTTTTTTAAAGGAAACTCTTTCTCAAGTTAAGCCACCAAGATATCCTAAACAGTCTCCAATGGCTTTTACTTTAGGTGCTTTAAATAAAGAAAAAACAAAGATTAATGCCATCAGAAATTATCCTGAAAATACAGACTTAGCTATTGAATATATTTATTCTAAAGGATCTGTATTAAATGGTGGGTCTAGAGCTGTTTCTGATGGAAGAAATGTAAGTGTAAAGATTTATCATAGCTTAATAAAAATGCCTGAGAACGATTATGAACCGTTAATGGATGATCCTCGTGTTGGTTATTTTATGACTCAAGTAACGGATATGACCTCAACAAGTTCATCTCCATACAGAGATTTAGTTCATCGTTGGAATTTAAAAAAGAAAGATCCTAATGCTGCAATTTCTGAACCAGTAAAACCTATTACTTGGTGGATGGAAAACTCCACACCAGTAGAATGGAGAGAAACTATTAAAAATGCCGTTTTACAATGGAATGTTGCTTTTGAAAAAGCTGGTTTTAAAAATGCTGTTGAGGTTAAAATGCAACCAGATGATGCAGAGTGGGATGCAGGAGATATTCGTTACAATGTATTAAGATGGACATCATCTCCTAGAGCTCCTTTTGGAGGTTATGGACCGAGTTTTGTTAACCCAAGAACTGGAGAAATTTTAGGTGCAGATGTTATGTTAGAATTTGTTCACTTTACTAATAGAGTGATGTATGACAAAATTTTTAACCTCGCTTCTTTAGAAAAAGAATTTGAAGCTCCATTATTTGAAAATGATATACATAAAGCAACTTGTTCTTTAGGACATGTAATGCATGAAAATACCATGTTTGGAAATGCTATTTTAACAGCACAAGGAGCTTCTGATGTAGAGCTTAAAAAAATGAAAGAAGAAGCAATGATTGCATTAATAATGCATGAAGTTGGTCATACATTAGGTTTAAATCATAATATGAAAGCAAGTCAGCTGTTTTCTCCAGAACAATTAGCAGATGCTAGTTTTATTAAAGGAAAGTGTCTTACAGGATCTGTAATGGATTATGCGGCTATTAATCTAACTAAGGATAGAAGTAAACAGGGACAGTATGTAGATGTTGCTGTTGGGCCTTATGATGTGTGGGCAATTCAGTTTGGTTATACTCCTTTTAAGTCTGAAAAAGAAAAAAATGATTTACTGTCAAGGTCTACAGAGCCAGAACTGATCTTTGGAAATGATGCTGATGACATGCGTGCTCCAGGAAAAGCAATTGATCCAAGGGTTATGATTGGAGATTTATCTAATGATCAAATAACATACTCTAACAATATTTTTGAGTTGATTGATGAAATGATGAAAAGTGTAAAAACTAAGTTTTCTGTTGGTGGAGAGTCTTACCAAGAGCTACGAAGGGTTTATTACGTTTTAAGCGGACAACGAGCAACTGCAGCAGGGGTTGTTTCAAGATTTATTGGGGGTGTTTATGTTGATAGAGCAATGGTTGGTCAAAAAGGTGAAACAAAGCCATATACCCCTGTTAGTTTGGCAGACCAAAAAAGAGCAATGAAAACACTAGAAAAATATGTTTTTGCTCCAGATGCTTTTAATGCGCCAAATGAATTATATAATTATTTGGCCTTACAAAGAAGAGGTTATAATTTTTTTAGAGGGCCTGAAGATCCAAAAATTCACAATCAGGTTTTAACTTATCAAAAAAACGTATTGGCTCATATTTTACATTACAACACCACACAAAGGTTGGTTGATTCTGAATTATATGGAAACGAGTATAGTCTGTCAACAATGATGACAGACCTAAATAATGCTGTTTTTAAGGCCGACATTTCTAGCAATGTAAATTCTTTTAGACAAAACTTGCAGGTTAGCTATACTAAAAAATTAATTAGTATGATTGTTGGCCCAAGAAGTAAAAGGTATGTTTCTGCAGCTCAATCTATGGCTATTTATAATTTAAAACAAATTGAAAAAATGGCTGGAAATGGAGCTGGAAATGTTTCTACAAAAGCGCATAAAGCTCATTTAAAAACATTAATAGCTAACGCATTAAAAGAAATAAAGTAATGGCTAAAACAGTTTTTATTACAGGAGCTACTTCTGGCTTTGGCAAAGCAACAGCTGAAATTTTTGCAGGGAATGGTGATAATGTAATCATTACCGGAAGAAGACAAGAACTATTAAATACTTTATCAAAACAACTAAAATTGGAACATAATGTAAAAGTTACCTCACTCTGCTTCGATGTTAGAAATAATGATGAGGTTGTTGCGGCAATCAATAGTTTAGAAAATAAAGTAATTGATATTTTAATAAACAATGCTGGTCTGGCTAGTGGTATAAATAAAATTCAAGATGGCGCTCTTGATGATTGGGATAAAATGATTGATACCAACGTTAAAGGATTGTTGTATGTTTCTAAGGCTATTATGCCTTTAATGATTCAAAATAAAGAAGGTCATATTATAAATATAGGCTCTACTGCAGGCAAAGAAGTTTATATGAATGGCAATGTTTATTGTGCTACAAAACACGCTGTAAATGCCATATCTAAAGCCATGCGTATAGAGTTGTTAGAACACGGTATAAAAGTTAGTCAAGTTTCTCCAGGTGCTGCAGAAACAGAATTTTCAGAAGTAAGGCTTCACGGGGACGTTGAAAAAGCAAAAGAAGTTTATGCAGGTTATGAACCTATGACTGCTGAAGATATTGCTTCTATTATTTTTTATGTTGCGACACTTCCTAAAAACTTATGTATAAACGATTTGATTGTAACATCATTGTCACAAGCAAATTCTTTTTATATAAATAGAAAATAAAGTTTAAACTAAGTTTATTCTTTTAAAAAGCTCTTCTTTGTAAGAGCCACCTATAGGTAAAAGTTTTTTACCCCCTTCTATAACAACGTTTGGTTGTTCAATTGCTATAATTTTATCTAAACGAACAATATAAGACCTGTGTATTCTTTGAAACTCGCTTGCAGGAAGTTTTTTCTGAATATCTTTCATTGTTGAGTGTATCGTATATTTCACATCATCTACGTTTATAACAACATAGTCTTTTAAAGCTTCTACAAACAAAATACTGCTCGTTTTTACCTTAACCAGCCTAGAGTTCGATTTTACAAAAATAACTCCTTCAGCACTCTGGTTTTCAACAACAGAATATAGAAAATCACGCTCTTTAATAACTTCTCTTTCTTTAGAATGTTTATAAAGTGCCATTTCTATTGATGTGTGCAAATCAACCTCTTTAAATGGTTTAATAATGTATCCATAAGGCTCAGTAACTTTTGCTTTTGCCAAAGTGCTTTCGTCAGCGTAAGCAGTTAAATATATAACAGGAATAGATAGTTTTTCTCTGATTTGTTCAGCAGCATCAATTCCGCTCATTTCTCCTTTAAGCATAATGTCCATTAAAACTAAATCTGGTTTAGTTTCTAATGCTAAAACAACTGCTTTTTCTCCAGTTGCCGCAGAACCAACAATATTATAACCTAATTTTTTAAGGCTTTGTTGAATATCTTTTGAAACAATTGCTTCATCTTCTATAACCAGTATGTTGTTTTTCGACATTATTGTTCTTTTTTAAATATGATCGTATATTTTGCTCCTTTTGTGTTGTTTAATTCAACTTTTGCATCAATTTGTTCAGCTAAAGTCATCACTAACTGTAAACCTAAAGATTCAGTTTCTTTATAGTTTATATCTTTTGGCAAACCTAAGCCATTATCTTGTACAATTAAATTAATTAAATCGTTTTTTTCAAACAAATCAATCTTAATTATTCCTTTCCTGTCTTCTGAAAAGGCATATTTCAGTGCATTTGAAACTAATTCATTAATTATTAAACCACATGGAATTGATAGGTCTAAGTTTAAATAAACCTCTTCTAAATTGGTTTCTAATTCTACTAAATCTGAATAAATACCGTATGAATGTACTAAATTTTTAGACAAAGAAGAAATATATTCAGAAAAGTTAATTTTAGAAAAATCATCTGTTTTATATAAGCTCTCATGAATAAAAGACATTGACTTTATTCTATTCTGACTTTCTCTTAAAATATTTAATGTATTTTCATCTTTAACATAAGATGATTGTAAATTTAAAATACTTGATATTACTTGTAGGTTATTTTTAACTCTATGGTGAACCTCTTTAAGTAAAACCTCTTTTTCTGACAGCGATTCTTTAAGTTTTTGTTCTGATAATGTTTTTTCTGTTATGTCATGACCTATTCCTGAAACCTCTACTATTTTTCCTTTTTCATCATAAATAGGGTTTAAAAAAACTTCTTTAATTATTTTATTTCCTTTACCGTCTTCTTTAGTAGAAATAAAATATTGAGATTCACCTTTAAAGGTTTTACTATATTTTTTATCCCAAAAATCATGTTGACTTTCGTCAGAATACCTTACTTTTTCTTCTTTACTGTTTGTTATATCATCTTTATTATATGCTTTTTTAATATAATTATTAAAATTTTTGTTTGAAGTTGTTACTCCTTTTTCTTTGTTATAAGTCCAAAAAAGGTGTGTACTATTTTCTATTATTGATCTTAGTTTTGCAGACTGATTATATATAATATTTTCGTCTTGTTTTCTTTGAACCGTTAAGGCTAATAATCCAGAAATAAACTCTAATACTTCAACATCTTTATTGCTAAATTCATTTTCATTTTTGTAAGATTGTACAGAAAGCACACCTACTGTTTTATTTTTAATTTTTAACGGAACACCTATGAAAGAAAGACATTTTGTTCCTAAAAGTTTATATTCTCCTTTACCTAAATTTTTATCTAATTCTTTTCTTTTTAATAATTGTGGTTTCTTTTTTGTTAGAAAATATTCATTAATACCTTCTCCTTTTTTTCTATCTTTTTTATCTATTATTCCTTTTTCACCTTCAAAATAATAAGGAAAAGATATTGTTTCATTATCTATTAAATAAGAAATAATAAAAATATCTGTATTTATTATTTTACCTAATTCTCTTCTAATATTTTCATAGGTTTCTTCTGGAGTAATTGTTTCTGTTACAATTTTTGCAATATTATTATATGTTCTTTGTAATGAATTTTCCCACTCTTCTTTAGTAATATTTCTTAAAATGCCTCTTGTTGATTGTGGTTTTCCATCCTTAAACCTCAAACCAACATTACCTTTAACAATAACTTTCTTTAGGTCTTTCGTTAATAATTCAAATGAAATATCTAAAGCTTCTCCTTTGTTACTATTTAATAAACTTTCAAAATGATTTTTACATTTGTCTTTACAATCATTATGAATAAAATCAAATATATTCTTGTTTATTATATCTTCTTCTGAATAACCTAAAGTTTCTTTCCAAGCCTTATTTACATATAAAATGTTACCATTCATATCTAAACTTTGAATCAAATCAGAAGCATTTTCAAACAAGTCTCTATATCTCTCTTCACTTTCAATTAACTGTTCTTCTGCTTCTTTTAATTCTGAAATATCTCTTGAAACACCCATTGTTCCAATAATATTATTATCATCATCGTAAAGTATAGAGGCTGAAAGAAATGAAGTAAAAACTTCTTCATTTTTTCTTTTATTTATTACCTCTCCTACAAAAGTT